>CAYWIR010000384.1:0-2942 GCA_964458375.1 uncultured Neptunicoccus sp. | reverse complement strand
GATGTTCTGATGGAAGACGCAGAGCGTGGCGAAAACGCCCGTATCTCTGTCGACCTAGAGGCACAAACCGTGTCCTCAACCGATGGAACAGAGTTCTCTTTCGAGGTCGATGCCTTCAAAAAGCATTGTCTTATGAATGGCTTAGACGATATTGGCCTGACCATGCAGAAAGAAAAATCCATCGACACGTTTGAGGCAGAATACGCCGCAAAGGTGCCTTGGGCCTAAATCCACCCACACAACATATAGATATGGCCACGTTTAAATGTGGCCATATTGTGGTGGTGCACGTTTACTACAGAAGCACCCCAAAACCCTCTGATTCATAACAATTTTATCCACCTCACCTTGATTGAAAATCGGAAATCGGTTTCATTAAGGCATAAATAAGGCTTCGGCCTATACAAAAGCCCGGCACGAACTGGGCGAGAGGATGAGAGCAGTGTTGACGAGGCTAGCAGGGGCGTCCGTAAGGGCCGCTTTAGTTGCCGCAATGATCGTGTTGCCGGCAATTGTATTACCAGAAATTTCACCCGATACGGCAGATCTCGCTATCGTATCCGCAGCCATCGCGGCGGCTTTTGTGATCTTCGAATACGGGTTCACAACGCCGAGCTTGATCGAATTCCGCTTCGCAGCACCCTACAACCGCATTCGGTTCGCCCTGCTGGCGCTTCTACTGACAGGCATCGCCTTCGCCTTCCGTGGCACCGTCGAAGAAACCGCAACCACCATCGCGGTCTCCTCATTCGCCGTGACCAGCGCATCCATCTGGGATTTTTCTGGCAGCCCGCTTGTCTTCTTCAATGCCCTCACACAAGAGCTCGACAGCGAAGGCCGCGTGTTGCTGTCCAACGCCGCTGCACTGTCACTGTCCCTCACAATCCTCGCACTTTTCGTGTTCAGCGCCGTCATCTGGTTGTTCCACTGGCCTCTGAAAGCCAAGAACTTCAATCTTTGGATGAACATGCCAAACTTTGATTCAAACATCGGCACAGAAACTCAGCAATCCCTGCGCCAGTCCGCATTGATCAGCATGATTATCGGCCTCAGCTTGCCGTTCTTGATCCCACAGGCCGCACTTGCCTTCATGGGTCCACTCGCACCGATCAACGCCGCCAACAGCCTCCTATTGCTTTGGATGATCGCCATTTGGTGCTTCGTGCCAGCCGCGTCTTTCTTGCGGGCCGTTGCGCTTTATAAGGTGGCAAGCCTTATAAATGAGCTGTCACTCGAAGACGAGCAGAGCGCGTAATCATGTTACGCTGGGCCTTGGCTGCGGCCTTTGCCTGCATCACCGCCATGTCCCATGCCGAACCCATCCGCGTTGCAACCTTTAACGCTTCCTTGTCCCGCAAAGGCCCGGGCCTGTTGTTGCGCGACATTGCAGTGGGCAAAGACCAACAAATCAAAAACGTCATCGCCATCATCCAAACCGTGCGCCCTGACATTTTGCTGCTGAATGAACTCGATCACGATTACGAAAACCGCGCCCTCAAGGCGTTTCTTGCGCTCTTGGCTAAAGACACGGATGGCCGCAAAGGCCTGCACTATCCCCATTTCTATGCGCCACCTCAAAACGTCGGCGTCCCAAGCGGAATTGATCTCAACATGGATGGTAAAACAGGCCAACCGAATGACGCTTTCGGCTTTGGCATGTTTCGCGGACAATACGCCATGGCGCTCGTGTCCCGCTTTCCCATTGATGCAGACAACGCGCAGGACTATTCCCACCTCCTCTGGAAAGACATCCCAAACACCAAAATGCCGACACGGCCCGATGGCAGCCCGTTCCTAAACGACGCGGCAAGCTCCGTTTTCCGCCTGTCCTCCAAGGGGCATTGGGATGTTCCAATCCAACTGCCATCAGGGGATACTGTTCACATCCTCGCCTCCCATCCCACACCCCCTGTGTTTGATGGCCCTGAAGATCTGAACGGCTTGCGCAACCGCGCCGAAATCTTGTTCTGGGACACTCATATCCGCACTGTGCTTAAACCAAGCAAAGACAAATTCATCGTTTTGGGCGACCTCAACTCGGACCCAACAGATGGGGAAGGCAGCCAAGATGCGATCAATGCCCTCTTAAACAGCCCCTACCTCCACGACCCTAAACCACGATCAAACGGCGCGCTCACCGCCAACAATCAAGGCGGCGCAAACACCACCCACCGCAGCGATCCCGCCACAGACACCGCCGATTGGCGCGATGCAGGCGGGCCTGGAAACCTGCGCGTCGATTATGTGCTGCCGTCTAAAACTTTCAACGTGAAAGGGGCCGGCACATTCTGGCCAGCCCCAAACGAAGACGGATTTGAATGGATCGGATCAGACGGTCGCGCGTCCTCCGACCATCGGCTTGTCTGGGTCGATCTGGAATGACGCTGCCGTAAGCACGGCCTCTGCCGCTGGCGTTTCCACAAAATCTGGCAACAGTTTACGCAACGCAGACCCATCCATCTGGTGCGGCTTGTTCCACAAATACCGCATTTCAATAATTGGCCGCGCCAGCTTCCAAAACGGTACTGCAATGTACAGCGGCAGCCAGCTCATCTTCGTAGCCGTCACACCCAAGATGCCCGCCACCTGATCGCCGCTCAACGTGTATCCTTCGTAATTCAGCGTCGTAAACACAGGCAACTCTGCCCGCTTTTCCGCCAGCATCACAAACGCACGGCACATGTCAGGCAGATACGCCCAAGACCGCGGAATGCTCGTGTCCCCAGGATAGCTGAATTTCCCTTTGGCAAGATTTTTGACAATGATCATATCGAACCAATTCCCAGACGGTTCCGTATCCAGAAAATCCCCCCCACGCAGCACAATCGTACGCACACCGCTGGCCGCAAATTCCGCTTCCATATCACACCGAATACGGCCCAGCGGATTCGTCGCCGCATGGGGCGTATCCTCGCGCCAAACCGCAGGGGCATCTTTGCCGT
>CAYWIR010000383.1:0-2946 GCA_964458375.1 uncultured Neptunicoccus sp. | reverse complement strand
CAGCCGCCACACAACGATCCCGAAACCGCAAGAAATCTTCGGTTTCAAAGAAGAATTGCGTGATGGCCCGATCAGCCCCTGCATCAAATTTCGCTTTCAAATGGTCTACATCTGATGTGTCAGACGGCGCATCAGGATGGGCATTGGGATAAGCCGCAACCGTTAGATCAAACCCGCCGAGGTCTTTTAAAGCGCGGATCAACTCCACCGACCCCTTAAAACCGTCTGTATGGGGCGCAAAAACATTGTCCACACCATCGCCGCGCAAGGCCACGATGCGGCGCACCCCTTTGGCAGCATAAGCCCGTGCGACAGACAACACTTCTTCTTTGCTGGCATCCACACAGGTCAAATGACCTGCCACAGGCACGCCGTAATTCTTGGAAATCACGCCAGCCGCAGAACAGGTCAAATCCCGCGTCGACCCGCCAGCGCCATAGGTGATGGACATAAAATCAGGGGAAAACACCTGCAATGCCTCAACAGCGGCCCACAGGCGAAAACTGCCTTCAAGGGATTTCGGTGGGAAAAATTCAAACGACAGGTCAAAATCAGCGGTCATAACGGGCTTTCTTTTCATAGAGATGACGCTCAAAGACCCCAAAATCAAACTTGAAGCAAATTCATATTTCTAATAAAGAATACGCGAACCATTCATATTGGGCACTCCATGTACCTCGAATTTCGCCATCTCCGCTCTATCCGTGCCATTCACCAACAAGGCGGCTTGGCCCGTGCAGCCGAAGTGTTGAACATCACGCAATCCGCGCTGTCCCACCAAATCAAAGCCTTAGAAGAGCAGGTCGGAATGGAATTGTTCTTGCGCCGCTCCAAACCGCTGAAACTGTCAAAGGCTGGGCATAAGCTGTTGCAATTGGCGGATAAAGTTCTGCCCCAAATCGACGCCATAGAAGACGACTTCGCCGATCTGATCGCGGGCAAAGCGGGCCGCATGCACATCGCCATTGAATGTCACGCCTGTTTTGAATGGCTGTTTCCCGTGCTTGAAGAATTCCGCAAAAGCTGGCCCAATGTTGATGTGGATATCCGTCCAGGCCTCGCCTTTGACGCGCTCCCTGCGCTGCAACGGGAAGAGGTGGATCTCGTTGTATCCGCCGACCCAGAAGAGTTGGACGGCATCGAATTTATCCCACTTCTTGATTACGCCCCAACCTTTGTCTGTGCCCGCACCCATCCGCTCGCTGACAAACCCTTTGTGGAGGCTAAGGACTTTCGCGATCAAACCCTGATCACCTATCCCGTCGATAAAACCCGCCTAGATGTGTTTTCCGAACTGCTGACCCCTGCCCGTGTGGAACCCAAATCTCTGCGCCAAGTGGAGCTTACGGCCGTTATCATGCTGCTTGTGGCCTCTGGCCGCGGGGTCTCTGTCTTACCCGATTGGGTGATCGCCGAAGAAAAATACGGCCATGATTTTGTCGCCAAACCGCTCACTGAAAACGGCCTCACTCGGCGCCTTTTTGCGGCGATCCGAACCTCCGAAGTGGACAACGGCTATATGCGGGATTTCGTTATGATCACGCGGGACCGCCAAGCAGCGGACTAGAATCCCCTTGGCAATAGGAAAGCCACAGCCTAAAGAGCCGCTAACCCCAGCTACAGGATGCTCCCCATGTCGCAAATGTCTGCAAATATTAACATCATGATCAAAGCCGCACGCCGTGCGGGTCGCTCCCTTATGCGGGACTTTGGCGAGGTGGAGAATTTGCAAGTCAGCGCCAAAGGCCCTGGCGATTTTGTTTCTCGCGCTGACCTAAAAGCCGAAGAGATGCTGAAAGAAGAGCTGATGGAAGCCCGCCCGAATTATGGTTGGCTCGGTGAAGAAAGCGCCGAAATCGCTGGCGAAGACCCGACCCGCCGTTGGATCGTTGATCCCCTTGATGGCACCACGAACTTTTTGCACGGCCTGCCCCATTGGGCCATTTCGATTGCGCTGGAACACAAAGGCGAAATCGTCGCCGCTGTGATCTACAACCCCGCAGGCGAAGAACTGTTTGCCGCCGAAAAGGGCGCGGGCGCATGGATGAACGACCGCCGCCTGCGCGTATCAGGCCGCACCAGCATGATCGAAATGATCTTCTCAACAGGTCTGCCCTTCGCTGGCCGTTCTGATCTGCCAGAAACATTGGGCGATTTGGCCCGTATCTTGCCAGGCTGCGCAGGTGTGCGCCGTTGGGGGGCTGCATCGCTCGACCTCGCCTATACGGCGGCTGGTCGCTACGATGGGTTTTGGGAGCGCAACTTGAAACCATGGGATATGGCCGCAGGCATCCTGATGGTGAAAGAAGCTGGTGGCTTGATCGACAGCACCGAAAAAGGCCTGAACCCGATTGAGGATGGCACAATCATCGCCTCAAACGCGCAAGTGTTTGATCGGTTCTGCAAACTGGTCCGCAACACATAAACACGAATTCGGTTAAGCGTTTCAGCGAAAATGGCTGCCCCAGCAGCCATTGACCAAACCCGCACATCCATCGCCAAAATATGAACAAACCTTTAACCCCGACACGTTCAACCAAACGTGTCGGGGTTAAAGGTTTTTTAAGGTTCGCCGTATCTACCCGTCAGGCAGGCTTACTTTGGCACCCTCAGCCAGCATATCACCTTTGGCCCGATCAAAACGCAGATAGGCGATCCCTTTGCCATCCGCTTGGGTAAACAGCGTTCCCGCCACCTTACCATCGGCAACGATCTCTGTTCCCACGGGGGCAGTACCGTCCACATCCACCGTGACCAGCCCTTTGCGCAGCTCGGTTTTGTGCTTCATGCGTGCTGTCACCTCTTGGCCCACATAACAGCCCTTGCGGAAATCCACGCCGTTCAACCGCTCAAACCCGCATTCCAGAATAAACGATCCATCCGCGATCAGTTCAACATCGGTTTCTGGCACACAGTGCGCCACCCGCACTGCATCCCAATCCACAC
>CAYWIR010000382.1:0-2955 GCA_964458375.1 uncultured Neptunicoccus sp. | reverse complement strand
AGGAGCGTAAATCTGCGCGGGGCAATCGGTTTGCTTTTGTGCAGTGTTCTGATCCCACGGGGCTGTTTGAATGCACGGTGTTTTCCGACACGCTGGAAAAGTTCCGTGATTTTTTGGTGCCGGGTCAAAATGTTGTCCTGACGGTTGAGGCCACGATGGAGGCGGATCAGCTGAAGCTGTTGTGCCGTGGTGCGCAATTGGTGGATGCTGCTGTGGCCGATGCGGCTGCTATGGGGTTGAAAGTGTACATCGGGGAAGAAGACGCGATTGGGTCTGTTGCCACGCGGTTGGAAGAGGCGAATAAGTCGGGCAATGCGCGGCAACGGGGGCCTGTGCATCTGATCCTGATGCATCCTGATCTGCCCGGCGAAGTGGAAATCGCGCTGAAGCAGGATTATGTGCTTAACCCACAGATTGCAGGGGCGTTAAAGCATGTGCCAGGTGTGCAGATGGTTGAGGAGTTTTAGAACCTGTCTTTGGTGCAGTCTTGGTATTTGGATATTTGGCCCAAAAAGAGGCTCAATATGGTTCATAAATTGTGACGATGTGGATGAGACGCTGAACTATTCTTCATTGATCTTTTGAAGTGAAAAAGCTCGCTTGCAATCGCAAGCGGGGGTGCTTCATAGATCAAGACGATCCATCGCCCAGTTTTCGGTATTTATTCTTAAGGTTTCGCGACCTAACCTTCAGGTGCTCCGGCGGAGTCTCTGCTTTGAAAGAACCATTTGTGTATCAGACGCGTGGTGTTATTTGTACCTATCTCGTTGTTTGCAAGTGTTTGCATGATTGGGTCGGAGCACCATGTTTTAGCGGATCAGCCAGAGGCTTATGGTGGAACGAACCTTAGCCTAACACCCTATCAGTTTTTGTCAGCGTGATTGGCGGCCTTTACGCCGATGACGGTGCGCATGTACGCGCGGCGCAAAAGATGGCCGCGCTCGAAGATATATCGGTGGAGGTGGTCCACGGGAAGATTGATCAGTTTCAGCGCATGATTACGCTGAAGGGGGATTTAGACGCAGAGCAGCGGGCGCGGTTGTTGGAGATCGCGGATAAGTGCCCTGTGCATCGCACGATGGAGCGTGAGATTGATGTGGTGACGGGGTTGGTTTGAAGAGGGATGAATTGTTCTTGTTGTTTTAAGTCATTGGGATAAAATAATTAAAAGCAATATCTTGGATGGATCATTTAAATGTCAAATTTGCCCGCAACTATGTTGAGATGGTTTTCTGCCTGCGTTTTGTTTTTGATTTCGACAGTTGCGTTGGCGCAAGCGACGGATCCAGTTGATCTGACGGGCCTTTGGCAAGCGACGACATTTTATGATGTGGGCGCGGCGCAAGATTCAACGGAAAATGCCTGTATTTCAATAGAAATGGAGGCGAAACAAGTTCGTGTCACCACGAGTCATGGATCGACGTGGACAGGTGAGTTTGATGCTGAAAAGCGCGTGCTTACCGCGTCTTATCAGCGTGGCCATGTGTCTGGGCGGGTTATTCTGTGGTTGGCGCAAGACAGTGATCAACTTGAGGGCGAATGGTTTAATCACAAGGGAGATTCAGGTCGGTATGTGGCCTTGAGGGATTGTGATGAAGACACGATTATAAGCCGTTTAAGGCGCATGTTCAAAATTTAAAGCAGAATTTCACCAATGGGGTGGCGGTTGATCCCCGAGTGTCACGGAGCCTTCGCCCTGTGCGGTGTCCCGTGCCATTTCGAGAACGGCTTTCATCTGCTTTTCCAGCATGTCGATGCGCTTGGCTTGGTCTGCCACAACTTCGGACAGGTCTTCGGCTTGGCGCGAGGTATGGGCCAAGCGTTCTTCGAGGTGGGTGATTTTATCTGCGTCTGTCATGGGTCTGAGATAAAGCGATACTGGCCATGCCACAATGAAAATCGCATGTCGGCGCGGCCTATTGCTTGTCGGCCTTTATCATTCACGGTATGGGATGATCGAATTTCAGGATCAAGATCATGGCCAAAGACAAGAAAAAGAAAATCCAACGTCCCAAGGCGCTGCCGCCCAAGGGGTTTCGTGATTATTTCGGCGCAGAAGTGGACGAGCGCAATGCGATGCTCGCCAAGATTTCTGAGGTCTATCATCGGTATGGGTTTGATCCGCTGGAATCCTCGGGTGTGGAAACGGTTGAGGCGTTGGGCAAGTTTTTACCCGATGTGGACCGCCCGAATGAAGGCGTGTTTGCGTGGCAGGATGAAGACGACAGCTGGATGGCGCTGCGGTACGACCTGACAGCGCCTTTGGCGCGGGTCTATGCGCAGAACCGCAATGATTTGCCTTCGCCCTATCGGCGGTATGCCATGGGGCCAGTGTGGCGCAACGAAAAGCCAGGGCCAGGGCGGTATCGTCAGTTTTATCAATGTGATGCGGATACGGTTGGCACGGCAAGCATGGCGGCGGATGCCGAAGTGTGTGCGATGCTGGCGGATTGTTTGGAAGCGGTTGGGATTGAACGCGGCGATTACATCGTTCGTGTGAACAATCGCAAGGTGCTGAACGGTGTTATGGAAGTTGCGGGGCTGGCAGGTGACGACAAAGAAGCCGCGCGCGGGATCGTGCTGCGGGCCATTGATAAGCTGGATCGGTTGGGTGTTGAAGGTGTTCGTGCGTTGCTCGGCGCTGGGCGCAAGGATGCGTCTGGTGATTTCACCGAGGGTGCTGGGCTAGACGATGCGGCAGCTGATGTGGTTATGGGGTTCATGGATGCCAAGCGGGAGTCAGCGGCGGAAACCTGTGCACGTTTGCGCGAGTTGGTGGCTGGTTCGCAAATCGGTTTGGCCGGTGTGGACGAGTTGGAACAAATCGGCTCGTTGCTGTCTGCACAGGGGTACGGCCCAGATCGTATTGATATTGACCCGTCGATCGTGCGTGGCCTTGGATATTACACTGGCCCCGTTTATGAGGCCGAGCTGACCTTCGAAATCCTCGACGAG
>CAYWIR010000381.1:0-2955 GCA_964458375.1 uncultured Neptunicoccus sp. | reverse complement strand
GCTGCACTGCAAAATTTACGTTGATTTGAATATCTGCGCGTGTGATGTTGGGCTTATCTTAATCTTTAAAGAATATGCAACAAAACTGCTGCGAATTTAAGTAACTGTATCTTGTAAGTGAAGGGGTGGCTTCTTACCTCATAGTTAACATTTCGTTTTAAAAGGATCTGCAACGTGAGTTATGCAAACCTTCCTGCTCCAAGCCCAGAACAGGGTTTGAACCGTTACATGCAAGAGATTCGGAAGTTCCCGATGCTGGAACCCGACGAAGAATACATGTTGGGCAAAGCGTGGATTGACCATGAGGACACGGAAGCGGCCCATAAATTGGTGACAAGTCACCTGCGTTTGGCGGCGAAGATTGCCATGGGGTATCGCGGGTATGGTTTGCCGACAGCTGAGGTGATTTCTGAAGCGAATGTGGGCTTGATGCAGGCTGTTAAGCGGTTTGAACCTGAAAAGGGGTTCCGCCTGTCCACCTATGCCATGTGGTGGATCCGTGCGAGTATTCAGGAATACATCCTGCGCAGTTGGTCCCTTGTGAAAATGGGGACGACATCGGCGCAAAAGAAGCTGTTCTTTAACCTGCGCAAAGCAAAAAACCGCATTGGTGCGTTGGAAGAGGGCGATTTGCGTCCTGAAAATTTGGCGCAGATTGCGAATGATCTGAATGTGACAGAGGCCGAAGTGACCTCTATGAACCGCCGCATGTCCGGTGGCGATGCGTCCTTGAATGCGCGCGTTGGCGGTGATGACACGGATGGTGCTGCGGAATGGCAAGATTGGCTGGAAGATGACAGCGCCGATCAGGCCGCGCAATACGAAGAAAGCGATGAGTTGAAAGCTCGCCGTGCCTTGATGGTTGAGGCGATGGATGTTTTGAACGACCGCGAAAAAGACATTCTGGCAAAGCGTAAGTTGCAAGATAAGCCTGTTACGCTGGAAGATTTGAGCGGCGAATACGATGTTAGCCGCGAACGCATTCGTCAGATTGAGGTGCGTGCTTTTGAAAAGCTGCAAGAGAAAATGCGTGAATTGGCTGCTGAAAAAGGGATGCTTCCTGCCTCATCAGAGTAAACGCATAGCAGGTGGGTTGGCAGATGATGGTGCTATTAAAGCCCCGCGTCATGATGAGTTGTCACGCCTGAAATAACCTTAAAAACTGCCAATTGAAGCTGGCCCTTGTCAGATGTGTTTCGGTCTTGTTTGCTGTAATGGCAGCAAAAGGAACACTCTGATGGATTTAGATACGGTTTCTGCGAGTGTGTTTGGTCAAAGCTTGAAGGGCGTTGGCCTGAACTTTCTGACCCAAGATGTGCGCCGATTGGCGGCGTTTCTGGAAGGTGTTTGCGCAGCTAAAGTGCATCGTTTGTCAGATGATTTCGCGATTATTGTGATGGGTGGGTCCATGGTGCAGCTTCATCATGATGCCACGTTTCGCGATCACCCGTTGCAAGGGATGTTGCCTGACAATCCACCACGGGGCATTGGGGCGCAGTTTTATGTGTTTGGCGTTGATCCAGACGCGGCGATTGGCAAAGCAGAGGCGTTTGGAGGTACAGTATTGGAACCTGCATCGCACAAGCCCCATGGCTTGTACGAATGCACGATCCTAAGCCCCGAAGGCTATGCGTTTTCGCCAGCGATTGCGAGCGAAGGGGCCTAAGCCTCCATCGCTTCGAGTTCGTCAATCATGGAGGCAATCAGGGAAAGACCTTTGTCCCAAAATTTGGGGTCACTGGCATCCAAACCGAAAGGGGCAAGCAGTTCTTTGTGATGCTTTGACCCACCTGCGCGGAGCATTTCAAAATACTTCTCTTCAAAGTCTGGGTCGCCTTCTTCGTACACCGCATAAAGTGCGTTCACCAACCCGTCGCCAAACGCATAGGCGTACACGTAAAACGGGGAATGAATGAAGTGCGGGATGTAGGACCAGAATGTTTCGTACCCGTCCATGAAGTTGAACACAGGACCGAGGCTTTCACCTTGTACGGACATCCAGATTTCGTTGATTTGGTCTGGCGTCAGCTCCCCTTCTGCGCGGGCCGCGTGGAGTTTGCATTCAAAGTCGTAGAAGGCGATTTGGCGTACGACCGTGTTGATCATATCCTCAACCTTGCCCGCCAACAGACGTTTGCGCGCCGCCTGATCTGGTGCAGCATCGAGCAGTTTTCGGAAGGTGAGCATTTCGCCAAAGACGGATGCGGTTTCCGCAAGGGTTAGGGGCGTTGAGGACAGCATTTCGCCTTGGTCTGCCGCCAAAACTTGGTGGACGCCGTGGCCGAGTTCGTGGGCCAGTGTCATAACATCCCGTTGTTTTCCAAGGTAATTTAGCATGACATAGGGATGTGCATCCGTGACTGTTGGGTGTGCGAAGGCGCCTGGTGCTTTGCCAGGTTTTACGGCGGCATCAATCCAGCCTTGGGTAAAGAAGGGTTCTGCCAGTTCTGCCATTTTGGGTGAAAATGCGGCGTAGGCTTCGGATACGGTTGCGCGTGCTTCATCCCAGTGGATGATCGTGTCGTCGCTGTCTGGCAGGGGCGCGTTACGGTCCCACATTTCCAGCTTTTCCAGACCCATCCATTTCGCCTTAAGCGCATAGTAGCGATGAGACAGTTTGGGATAGGCGGCTACAACCGCATCGCGCAGGGCTTGAACGACCTCTGGTTCCACATCGTTGGCCAAATGGCGACCAGATTGCGGGGTTGGCAGTTTGCGCCAACGGTCTTCAATCTCTTTTTCCTTGGCGAGCGTGTTTGTCACACGGGCGAACAGCGTGATGTTTTCACCGAGCGTTTGTGCGAAAGCCTCTGCTGCTTTTTGACGTGTGGCACGGTCTGGATCGGACAACAGGTTGGCGGTGCCTTCCAAGTTCAAGATTTCCCCATCCACATCAAATTCGAGTGCGGCGCAGGTTTCGTCGAACAGACGGTTCCATGCTGTTGCGCCTACAAC
>CAYWIR010000380.1:0-2967 GCA_964458375.1 uncultured Neptunicoccus sp. | reverse complement strand
TTTAAGTAAGGCGGCGTATAGGGGGGATTGGGGGTGGTGGCAAGGAAAAAGGGCAGAGTTTCCTCTGCCCAGTTATCCGAACCGCCGATGTTCGAATTCCTAATTCCAAAATAGTTTAAACCAAATCAGAATTCCGACTACAGCAACTACAGAGAGCATGAATATAACTCTGCGGTCATTTAAATCCGCCTCGGCCCCCAGAAACCTAAGGGACACAAGTGGCTTCTCGTCCGTTTTGCCTTTGTGTTTTGCTTCTTTCTGCTCGTGCCTCTTCGGATTTCTGACGTCTTTGATCATGGCATCCTCCAAGTTACGATAATTTATTATACAATTTTTGACACAATCTTCGACTCCAAAACAAAGTAAGATGTTGTTTTTATTGTATTTAACCAAAATTTTATTCAACCATCCATAGGAACAGCACTACATCTAGCCTGTTGCTGGAATGCCCCATCTTTCCTGAGGGTGAACAAGAAGATGCGAAAAGCTCTGTATATTCCATTGCGGAATGGACTTTCAGCTTACAACCAACCGATTTGGTTCAGATACTCTTCGTCGTTGGTCAACATCTTGATAGAGTTGCCATACTAACACATGGTGTGGCCTACAAGTTGGCGCTGGAATTCTGTTTGAAAAATTGGCAATTACCGAATCATGACCTCCCCTACCCCCATCCACTGTATAGGTTCTGTCCTTTGGGACATCGTTGGCCGCTCTGATCGCGTTATGAAGGCAGGGCATGATGTGCCTGGTCGCATTTTGCGCATTCCGGGTGGCGTGGCGATGAATATTGCCATGGCGTTGCGGATGCAGGGGGTGCCTGTGTCGCTTATGACCTCGCTTGGTGCGGATGCGGCGGGGCGTGATTTGTTGGAAGAGGCCACGCGGCGCGGTATGGAAACGGCGTTGGTGCATATTTCGGACAGCCACCCGACAGATCAGTATATGGCCATTGAGGGGGCAAATGGGCTGATCGCGGCCATTGCCGATGCCCATTCGCTGGAGGCGGAGGCCGATGCGGTGATTGCACCGATGCGCGATGGGCGTGTTGGATCGATTGAAGCACCTTTTGACGGCTTGGTTGTCTGTGAGGGGAATTTGCCGCGCAAAACGCTTGCCTATATCAGCGGTGCTGCGGAGTTTTCAAAGGCAGATGTGCGCTTGGCCCCTGCAAGCCCCGGTAAGGCGGAGCGGTTGAAGCCGTTCTTTGGACATGGCCACGCCACGGCCTATGTGAATTTGATCGAAGCCAATATTTTGCTTGGACAGAAGTTGGAGAGTGCGGCGGAGGCTGCGGAGGCTTTGGTGAACACGGGGCTGTACCGCGCAGCCGTCACGGATGGGCCGAACCTTGCGGCCATTGCGGATGCGAGCGGAGTTCATGCGGCCCTGCCCCCAGTTGTCACTGTTTTGCGCGTGACGGGCGCGGGGGATGTGTTTATGGCGAGCCATATCGTTGCTGAAATGCGCGGGATGGTTGGGGCTGCGGCGCTCGACTTTGCGCTGAGCCAAACGGCCACTTATATTTCGACGGAGACCCCGCTGTGACCCTGCCCCTGACCTATTCTGATGACGTGCGTGCGGCGCTTGATGCGGGGAAACCCGTGGTGGCGCTGGAAAGCACGATTATCACCCACGGCATGCCCTACCCTGCCAATCTGGAAACAGCGCAGGGCGTTGAAGAGGTGGTTCGGGCCAATGGGGCCACGCCTGCAACGATCGCCATCATGGATCGCAAAATCCATATCGGCCTGTCAGCGGATCAGTTGGAAGCCTTGGCACAGGCCAAGGATGTGATGAAGTTGAGCCGTGCGGATTTGGCCTTTGCGGTGGCGCAAGGGCGCACGGGGGCGACCACGGTGGCGGCCACGATGATTTGCGCTGCGCTGGCGGGGATTTCTGTGTTTGCAACGGGCGGGATTGGCGGCGTTCACAAGGGCGCAGAGGATACGTTTGATATCAGTGCCGATCTGCTGGAACTGGCGCAGACGCCTGTAACGGTGGTCTGTGCGGGGGCAAAGGCAATTTTGGACCTGCCAAAGACGATGGAAGTGTTGGAAACACATGGTGTGCCAGTGATTGGCTATCAAACCGATGTGCTGCCTGCGTTTTGGTCGCGGGTGTCGGACATTCCTATTCCGTTGCGCAGTGATACGCCTGTACGGATTGCGAACGCGCATAAGATGCGGGCAACGCTGGGCCTGAAAGGTGGGCAGTTGGTGGCCAATCCGATCCCAGTTGAGGCAGAGCTGTCGCGGGAGTATTTGGAACCGATTATTGCACAGGCAGTGGCGGAAGCAGAGGCCCAAGGTATTGCGGCAAAAGGTGTGACGCCGTTTCTGTTGGGGCGGATTGTTGAACTGACCGAGGGCAAGTCGTTGAAGGCGAATATCGCATTGGTGCGCAACAATGCGCGCCTTGCTTCTGAAATTGCGGTGGCCTTGGCATGAGTTTGGTGTCGCAGATCGAAGCAGGGATTGAGCAAGGTAAAGTGAAGGCGCATTTGGTGCGCAAAGCCCTGTCTGACGGGGATATCAACACACGCGGCTTGGGCTATTCCATGATTTCGGAAGATCATCTGCGCGCCCTATTGGTAGAGTATAAGCCAAAGGCGGGCGATGCCGCGGCGTGTTTTGAGTATTTGGTGGAGTGTGTGAAAGCGGACCTAGATTGGGACGAGGCCTATGCCCTGACCCGCGAAGATGCACTGTTTGAATTGGCCTCTTCTTTGCCGCTGAAAAAGGCGTCTAAAACGCCAGATATGACAGTGGGTGATTTTTGGGATGAGGTGTGTGCGGACCTGCGCACAGCACAGGCCGAGGGCGCGGCTGATTATCTGGAAAGTTGCGACAAAGACGAAGCGTTTGAGCAGGCCCTGACTGAATGGCGCGAAGCGGCGCGGTAAATCGGGTGGGAAACGCAGTGTTTTGCCCTTGTTCACCCCCCAAGGGATTGCACAGACAGGCA
>CAYWIR010000379.1:2905-2985 GCA_964458375.1 uncultured Neptunicoccus sp. | reverse complement strand
GGCTTTGGTCGGTCCCGCCGCGAAGGCGAAGACACGGCAGCCATTGAAAAACTGTTCACACCAGAGTTCCGCAACCGTCT
>CAYWIR010000379.1:0-2895 GCA_964458375.1 uncultured Neptunicoccus sp. | reverse complement strand
CAAACGCTGGCGCTTCAGAAGCCGCAAAAGAAGCCATCGGCTTTGGTCGGTCCCGCCGCGAAGGCGAAGACACAGCCGCCATTGAAAAGCTGTTTACACCAGAGTTCCGCAACCGTCTGGATGCAGTGGTGTCCTTTGCGCCGCTTGGCAAAAAGACCATCGCCAAGGTTGTCGACAAGTTTATCCTGCAACTCGAAGCGCAGCTTATGGATCGCAACGTGGTTTTCGAACTTACGCCTGCCGCTGCGGCTTGGCTTGGCGACAAAGGCTACGACAGCAAAATGGGCGCACGCCCGCTGTCTCGCGTGATCCAAGAACACGTCAAAAAGCCTCTGGCAGAAGAGCTGTTGTTCGGAAAACTTGCCAAAGGTGGCCTTGTGAAAGTGTCCGTCAAAGATGGCGAATTGGAATTGAAAATGGAGCCACCAGAGAAACGGCGCATCCCGAAATCAAAACCACCTCTACTTACGGCTGAGTAAAATGGCCAAAAAACCCGTGAAAACAGCGTGAATTAGCCTATCTTTTCAATAATTTACTCTGTCTTGACTTGAATTAGATATCCTCTTGCGGCAACGTAGCTGCAAGGGGATTTCTTTTTACTTTTGGTGGATCTGTGCGTGACGCTATACTTTCACGCCTTTTGGCTTGGATTTCGTTCGGTACTGAAAAAATCGAAGGGCCAGCCAGACGGCGCATAATAATGACCAATATCCTTGTGGTGTTGGTGTCTACGCTGTGCGTTCCACATATCCTGTTCTTTGTTCTCTACGATGTTCAGGGGCTTTGGATTCCGATCCTTATCGTGACGGGCTGTGCCATCGCATTCCAGTTAACCCCGCTTCTGAATGCGCTTTGGCCTTATGGCGGTGGTTTGTACAACCTTGTGATGTGGCTCAGCTTTGCGGTGACCCTCACTTGGATGTTCTCAGCACAATCTGCCATCCACTTCTATCTGCTGGCGGGCGCGACAACCGCAATTGCGATCTTTGGTGTGCGTCAGAACATTCTGTCGGTGATCTCTATCGGCCTTGGCCTGTCTGCCTTTATCTATGCAGACCGCACCTTTAAGGAACCCGCCCCATTTTTGGACCTGACGGATACGTTCCTCACCATACTCTACTTCACGTCCATACCCTCCACCCTGCTCGCTATCTTTTGTATGGTGTTTTACGGCTTTAAACAGGCCAGCACCGCAGAAGAAGCCTTGCAACGGGAATATGAATATTCAGAAGCCCTGCTCGCCAATATGTTGCCCGGCCCTATCGCCAGCAAACTCAAGCGCAATCCAGGGGAAACCATCGCGGACAGCCACGAAGAGGTCACGATCCTATTCGCAGATATCGTTGGCTTTACACCACTCGCGTCCCATCAACCCCCTGATGCCGTGGTCAAACTGCTGAACTCTTTGTTCACCCGCTTTGATGATTTGGCCAACAAACACGGTCTGGAAAAGATCAAAACGCTGGGCGATGCCTTTATGGTCGCTGGTGGCATGCCAGACCCACAACCAGATCATGCGACCCGTGTGGCGCGGATGGCCCTTGAAATGATCGCCGAGGTAGAGAGTTTTACCACCGAAATAGGTGAAAACCTGCAACTGCGCATCGGCATCCATTCTGGTCCTGTGGTTGCAGGCGTCATCGGAACCACAAAACCCTTTTACGATGTTTGGGGTGATACCGTGAACACAGCTGCACGGTTGGAAACATACGGCACCAATGGCAAAATTCAGGTGACTGAAAAAACCAAACGCATTCTTGAAGCAGACTTTGATTTTGCTGAACGGGGGACCGTGAATATCAAAGGCAAAGGCGAATTGGACCTGTGGTATTTAGAAGGCAAACGCCACTAAACCTATTCTGCGGCCAATTGCGTTGGCCACCGCGTCATTTCACAAACCTGCGCCACCACCGAAGACAACCGCGCGCGGATGTCATCAAACTGATCCGTTTTCACCACGTTCTTTTCATCAAGATACAGCGCCCGATCAACCTCGATCTGCAAACAACTCCGCCCAGAACTGGGCCGTCCATAGGCTTGCGTTATAAACGCCCCTGCAAATGGCGTATTGCGCGCCACGCGGAACCCTTCTTGGACCAACGTCGCTTCAATTTCATCCACAAACGCGCCGCTGCAAGACGATCCGAACCGATCCCCCAATACAATCTCAGGCGTCCGCCCATACCGCCCTGACACGTTCGTCAACGCCTCGTGCGGCATCGAATGGCAATCTATCAACAGCACCTGCCCAAAAGCCGCCCGTGATGTGTCCAGCAATTCACGCAGTTGCGCGTGATAGGGGTGATAGAATCGATCCAACCGCTCTTTCGCCGCTGCGACCGAAATCTTGCCCTGCATCACGGCCCGACCTTCGGACACAACACGGGGAATAACCCCCAAACCTGACGATATGCGTGGATTGCTCCCCGATGTACGAACGCCCGTAATCACGGCTGGGTCCAGCTCATCCGCACTGCGATTTAGATCAACATAGGCACGGGGGGCCGAGGCTGCCAACAAAGGGGCGCCATGATTAACCGCAGATTGGAACAGTTGATCCACAAACGC
Source organism: uncultured Neptunicoccus sp. (assembly GCA_964458375.1). GTDB lineage: Bacteria > Pseudomonadota > Alphaproteobacteria > Rhodobacterales > Rhodobacteraceae > Amylibacter. Next base: position 327 of record CAYWIR010000379.1, on the reverse strand, counting down.
ATCTTCCGAACTGCGAATGGTTACCGCATCCAAAACGGAGTCCTTCAGAAAAGCAGCGGGATAATCCCGTCCACTGTGGGGGCTGGAAAAAACCGCGCCACAACTGATTGTGTCTGGCAGGTGTAAATGGAATTCAGCAGGTGTCATCGCAGTCTCTTTTGTTGCCTTCTGATATCATTACTGCGCAACAGATGCAAAACCTCTTGAACCCATCACCGACTCCGCATATAGCACGCGAACACGATTTTCTGCTGTTATGGCAGTTGCTTGGATTCGGGCGTATAGCTCAGCGGGAGAGCACTTCGTTGACATCGAAGGGGTCACTGG
>CAYWIR010000378.1:0-2996 GCA_964458375.1 uncultured Neptunicoccus sp. | reverse complement strand
TCCACCGCGTCAAGCGTGACGAACAGCATGGCGGTTAGAAGCGAGAACACACCTGAGAGCATGACAACTGCAAAGAGGCGGGTCATGCGCACGATTGCAAAAGCGGTTGTTACCAGCATCGCAAACAGGATGACGTTGATAATGGTTTCCGTCATTGCTCTTGCCCTGTTGGTTCCGCATCTGCGTAGGGTGGATTGTCTTCAGGCTCCAACCCTTCGGCAGATTTTGGACGCCAGCCTGTCACAAGCGCCGCATTGGCGACCGCGTGGGTTGCGGTTGGGCCTGTGATAAACAGAAAGACGCCGATGGCGATGAGCTTAACCGTGATAAGTGTGAAACCTGATTGCAAACACATGCCTGCAATCAGCAAAATCATACCACCGCTGTCCCCAACAGAGGCCGCATGGACGCGAGACCAAAATTCAGGGAAGCGCAACATGCCAACGGCGGAGACCACCATAAAGAATGATCCGCCCAGAATGCAGGCCCAAGACAGGATTTCAATCAGCAGCGTCATTTCTTCCCCCGTTCGATTTGGGGAATGTCGCCGATTGCACGGTAGCGGAAGAATTTGAGGATCGCGATGGTGCCGACAAAGTTGATAAGCGCGTAGAGAAGCGCAATATCAAGGAAATCGGGGCGCCCTGTTAGGAAGCCGAGCACGGCGATGAACAGAACGGTCAGCGTGCCAAACAGGTTTGCCGCCAACACGCGGTCGTAGACGATGGGGCCAGCGTATAAGCGCACCAAAACGAGGGCCATGGAGACAAAAAGAGCGATAGCAGCAGCAAGAAACATCAGCGACGCCCCGTTTCTGTGGCAGAGACCCGCGCATCCATGTCTGCAAGTGCCGCGTGATCATCATCAGAAAAGCTGGCGGCATGGACCCAAAACGCCTCGCGCTCCAGCTCAACCGTGATCGTGCCAGGTGTGAGTGTGATCGAGTTGGCGTAGATGGCTGCGGCCAATTCAGAGCGTTGGGTGTTTGGCACCCGAAAGAAGTGCTGGCGCAAGCCCATGTTGGGCGACAAGATGATCTTGGTTACTGCGATATTGGACACTGCGATTTCTTTGAGTAGCCACAAAAGGTAGGTCACAAATTTCAACGGTTTAAGCGGAATTGAGATTCGATGCCCATCGACCGCATCCATTCGGCGTACCACCAGAACCGCGATGACGGCAGAGGCCAAGCCAAGCCAAACGATTAAGGGTTTGTAGATACCTGACATCAACAGCCAAAGCGCAAAAAGGGTCAAAGCTGACAAAACGGTGCGCAACGTATTTCCCCAAGTCTGCGTCTGCGTGAAGTCCCCCCTATAGCAACCCAAATTGGTGAGGAAAACAGTAATCTGCACGGAGTTTGCGAGGTTTTTGGATCAGCCCATGCTTTTTTCGCAACGCAGGGGTGAATTATTGAAAAGGTTAACCATATTTTATTGCAATTGCAGCCAACTAAGGCGCATATTGGCAGCAATTCAGGCACTCGAGCAAAACCGTGCCAGCAGAAGCGCAAAAAGCGCCGCACAATTGAGGATATCAGAGGCACCCCCGATGATTGAGTTTAGAAACGTGAGTAAGTCCTTTTGGACAGGTACACAGCGCAAGGTCATTTTGGATCAGGCGTCGTTTCGTATTAACTTGGGTGGCTCTGTTGGTATCTTGGCACCGAACGGCACGGGCAAAACCACGTTGATCAACATGATGTCGGGTCTAGAGAAGCCCGATGAAGGCGAAGTTATTCGCACAGCGCGCATTTCTTTTCCGCTGGGGTATATGGGTGGCGTGCTGCCTAAGTTAAACGCGGTCGAAAATTCGCGCTACATTGCGCGGCTGTATGGATTGGACCCAGATTACGTTGAAAGTTTCTGCCGATACATTTGTGGGTTGGAAGAATATTTCGAAATGCCGATTGCGACCTATTCACGGGGCATGAAGGCGCGGTTCATGCTGGCGATGCTGTTGGCGCTGGAATTTGACATTTACCTGATTGATGAGGGTATGCCCCAATCAACAGATGCAGAGTTTAACCGCAAGGCGGGGTCCGTTTTGCGCGAGAGATTGAAACACTCGACCGTTGTGATCGTGTCCCACCAGACCGACATTTTGGAAAAGTTCTGTAACACTGCGGCAGTGCTGCGAGATGGACGACTGACGATGTATGACACCTTAGAAGAAGCGAAGCAGGTTTATAATTATGTCGAATAGCAATAAGACCCTTCGAATTTTACGCGGTGGCGGTCAAGAGGCCGTGAACCCACCCGAGCGGCCAGCCACGCAGCAAGCCCCTAATCCCGCACAGCAGCGCCCTGCCCCGAATGCGGCACAAGGTCAGCCGCAACAGCGCCAACAAGCAGCGCCGCAAGGACAAGCGCCAGCCGCAAGCGAAGACGCCGCCGCGCCAAAGGCCAGCACACCGCGTGAAGAGATCGAGCTGATCAAACAGGAAAACCTAACGGGGCGCCAGTTGCGGATCGCGCGGCGCATGGCGCAGCGGCATAATCTGTCGCCGACATCGGATCTGGATGCCGTGCGTTTGCTGCGCCGCCAAGGGATCGATCCGTTTGAAAAGCAAGAAATTGGCAGTGTTCTGGCCCCTGTTCCAGCCGAGGCACAAGAACCCGGTCCGAACGTTGCCCTGCCCGCCACAGTGCGTAAAAGTCCTGTGTCCGACCACAAGCCGCAAGTGATTGATGACGACAGCCGTGCCCGCGAAGTGCGCAAGATTCAACGCGCATTGGTCAAACGCCGCCGCAGACGCCTTGCGATACTGATGGTGAAGCTGGCGTGCTATGTCATGTTGCCAAGCATTATAGCGGGTTATTATTTCTATAAGGTCGCAACGCCGATGTATGCGACCTATTCCGAATTTGTAGTGCAAACGGCTGAAGCGCCCGGCACCGCCGCCGCCGCTGGCGGTCTTTTAACGGGGACGCCGTTTGTGACGCAGACGGACAGTATTACGGTGCAAGGGTATCTTACCTCGCGCGATGCCATGC
>CAYWIR010000377.1:0-2999 GCA_964458375.1 uncultured Neptunicoccus sp. | reverse complement strand
AGAAAGGCGCGATCTGTGGTGGCGTTTTTGTCCATCAGCGTCCCATCCACGGGCACGCGCGCGCCCGTTGGTACGCGAATAACATCGCCAATTTTTAGGTCGGCTACACGGGTTTCAAATTCTGCCCCTGCTTCAATGCGCGTGGCCGTAACGGTTTCAAGGGCTGCAAGCTCTTTGGCCGCAGATTTCGCTGCTGCGCGGGTGGTGTGATCGAGATACCGCCCAATGAGAAGGAAAAACGTGAGGGACAGAGCCGCATCAAAATAGGCATGGGCGCCACCTTCCAATGTTTCAAACAGCGAGAGCCCCGTTGCCAAGATGATGGCCAGAGAGATTGGCACATCCATGTTAAGGGCCTTGGCGCGAAAGGCGGTCCATGCGCTGTGGAAAAAGGGTTGCGCGGTATAAACCACGGTGGGCACGGATATGGCAGCAGAAATCAGATGGAACAGATCGCGTGTTGCGCCCGCCGCCCCAGACCAGACCGCGACAGACAACAACATGACATTCATCATGGCAAAACCTGCAATGGACAGGCGCAGCAATAAATCGCGGCCTGTTTTGTCGCTTGTCAGCCCTAAAGTTTCAGCGTCGAGCGGATGTGCCGTAAAGCCCAATTCTGCAAGTGCGGTGACCATGGCGTCGGCGTCTAGGTTTGGTGCGGAGATTGAAACGCGCTTTAGCGAGAGGTTTACACGGGCGGAGATCACGTTGGGTAAGGCGTTGAGCCCGCGTTCAATGGTTCCGATGCAGGCGGCGCAATGAATGCTGGGTACAGATAGAACGATGTTGGCAGGCTGCACAGCGAGAGCGGTTTTTTCCGCCAATGGTGTGGCCGCACAGGCGGGGCAGGCAGACACATAGGTCATTTGCTACGCCCCACAATGATCCGCTGTTTGAACAGGGTGCCGTCCAATGCGCGGGCTTCGATCCGCAGGTTCCAATTGCCGTCACCTGCAACAACAGGTGCGGTGTAGGCCGTTCCGTCAAAAACAAGCGTGGGCGTTTGATCCTGCGCTACCGTTGTTGCACGGCCAAACACTGCTTTTTCGATAGTTGCGACAACAGGTTTACCGTTTTGAACGATGCGCAGGACCAAACGCTCCGCGCTGGCCGTGGCCGATACATCCCAGCCCAAGGCCAGCTGGGCATCGCGGTCTTGGTTGAAAGATTGGGAAGCAACGTAGGAGTTTTTGACTTCGACACCAGGAAAGGTTGCGACGGCTTGAAATGCCAGCGTTAGGTTTACTGCAATTATGGTGCTGAAGGCCAAAAAGAACGCGCCGAATACGTGCCAGCCTGTGATGTGGCGTGGATGGGTGTCAGTCATTTTTCTACTCCGTTAAAAGTGGTGGCGACGGACGCACGGGTGTCGTTGCTGCGGTCTTCGACCCAAATGCGTAGGGGTGTTGTGTCTGTCTGTGCAGCGGGGTCTTGGGGTCGCGCGGTGATGTAGAGACGTTGGGTTTTGGTGCTGTCAGCTGGAACAAGGACCGAGCGGTCAACCGTGTTGCCTTCCAATTCTAGCCGCAAAATGCTGTCTGCGGTGATGCTAAGGTGAAACCTCTGGGGTCCGCCCAATTTGTTGCGCAGACGCACGTCATAGATGTTGCGGATGGAGCCATCAGACTGTGTGACATAGATTGGATTGCGCACAGGGCTGACTGTCATTTCAATGTCAGAGCGAATGAAAAGCCCATAAACAAGGCCCATGCCCACCACAGACCATAATGTGGTGTAAAGGATGGTGCGGGGTCGAAGGATATGTTTCCAAACGGGTTTGGGGGGATTGCCTGCGCGTTCGGCGTCAGCGTCGCCAAGGGCGAGGTAGTCGATCAAGCCCCGCGGTTTGCCGATTTTATCCATGATGTCATCGCAGGCGTCGATGCACAGAGCGCAGGTGATACATTCCATTTGTTGCCCATTGCGGATGTCGATGCCAACTGGGCAGACGTTCACGCAGGCCATGCAATCAATGCAATCGCCTGTGGTGTCGGTGTGCTTTTTGCCGCGCGGTTCGCCGCGCCAATCGCGATAGGCCACGGTGATGGTTGCGTTGTCCGTCATGGCTGCTTGGATGCGGGGCCATGGGCACATGTAAATACAGACCTGTTCGCGCAAAAAGCCGCCAAAGACGAAGGTTGTGGCCGTCATAATGGCAATGGTGGCATAGGCGGCTGGGTGAGCGGTGAACTGGATAAGGTCGACAGCCAATTGGGGTGCATCGGTAAAGTAGAACACCCAAGCCCCGCCTGTGGCGATTGCGATCAACAACCAGACCAACCATTTCGTCAGGCGCATCCGCCATTTACGAAGGGTCCATTTGCCATTGTAAAGGCGCACACGCGCGTTGCGGTCCCCTTCGATCCAGCGTTCCACAAGGATGAACAGATCGGTCCAAACGGTTTGCGGGCAAGCATAGCCACACCACACACGCCCGAGCGCGGACGTCACAAGGAACAGGCCCAATCCCGCCATGATCAGCAGCCCTGCGACGAAGTAAAATTCGTGGGGCCAAATCTCTATCCAGAAGAAATAGAACCTGCGATTGGCAAGATCGACCAAAACGGCTTGGTCTGGCAGGTTCGGTCCCCGATCCCAGCGGATCCATGGGGTGAGGTAATAGATGCCAAGCGTCACGGCCATGATCCACCATTTGAAGGTGCGAAAAAAGCCAGTGACTCTGCGCGGGAAGATGGGTTCCTGCGCGGCATAGAGGGACGGTGGTTTTGAGTTCGTCATACCATTGTTTCCTGTTCGCAAGAGTAGGAATAGGGCGTGTCACGGATCGGAACCTTGATTTGGATCAAGTTGCCGACACTTTTGGTGTGGGTGGCTGCACAAAGCATGCAGGCCTTATGTGTTAAGACAGTTTAAAGGCCCCGAAGCGGCGACGTTTTGCGAACAGGGCCGCTTCGGGACGTTGGGGTCGTGGGGAGGACCCCAGATCGCGCCTATTCTCCCCCTCCCAGGGAATGGACATAGGCGGAAACGGCGCG
>CAYWIR010000376.1:0-3005 GCA_964458375.1 uncultured Neptunicoccus sp. | reverse complement strand
TCCATTTGTTGCGGACAGATAAAGTGGATGTGGCTGTCCATGCCGCCTGCCGTGAGGATGCGGCCTTCGCCTGCAATCACTTCGGTCCCAGGTCCAACGATAATGTCTACGCCTGACTGCGTGTCTGGGTTGCCCGCTTTGCCGATGGCATGAATAAGGCCATCTTTGAGCGCGACATCGGCTTTGTAGATGCCTGAATGGTCGATAATCAAAGCGTTGGTGATTACAGTGTCCACGGCCCCGCCTGCGCGGGTGACTTGGGATTGGCCCATGCCGTCGCGGATGACTTTACCGCCGCCGAATTTGACCTCTTCCCCATAGGTGGTGAGATCGCGTTCGACTTCGATGATCAAATCGGTGTCAGCAAGGCGTAGTTTGTCCCCAGTTGTGGGGCCGTACATGGCGGCATAGTTTGCGCGTGAAATCTCTTTGGCCATTAGAGGTCTCCCATAACGTGTTGGTTAAAGCCGAAAATACGGCGCAGACCGCCGATGGGGATCAATTGCACTTCGCGGCGTTGTCCCGGTTCAAAGCGGACGGCGGTGCCAGAGGCAATGTCCAAGCGCATGCCCCGCGCCGCAGAGCGATCAAAATCAAGCGCAGGATTGGTTTCCGCGAAATGGTAGTGGCTGCCGACTTGCACAGGGCGGTCGCCTGTGTTTGCCACCATAACGGTGATGGCTTTGGCGGCTTCGTTTAAGGTGAGCGTTCCATCAGCAGGAAAGAGTTCTCCAGGGATCATAGTCTGTTCCTATCGGATTGGATTGTGGACGGTGACCAATTTGGTCCCATCGGGAAAGGTTGCTTCGACCTGAACTTCGTGGATCATTTCGCTGATGCCTTCCATGCACTGGTCCCGTGTGATGACGTGGCCGCCTGCTTCCATCATATCTGTGACTGAGCGTCCGTCCCGCGCACCTTCGACAACTGTGTCGGTGATAAGGGCAATGGCCTCGGGGTGGTTCAGCTTAACGCCACGGGCCAAGCGTTTTCGCGCCACTTCGGCAGCCATGGATATCAGCAGTTTGTCTTTTTCGCGTGGCGTAAGTTGCATGGGTCAAAGGCTCCAAGATAGGGGTAGGGAGGTGTGAGTGATGTTTTCAAGAACGGGGATCAATGTGCGCCGCAGTTCAAAGCTGTCTGAGGCCAAGAGGCGCATGACCAGTATGTCATCGTCGAGTAGGCTGACGCCCCCTGACGCAGGCAAAAGGTCTTGTATTTCGCGCAAGTGATCAGAGGCGTTTGGGGCGACGAACACCATATTGGCCATCGCGCCTGCGGAGTTGGCAATGGCGGGGCGTGCAAGGTGGGATGCAACATCGCCACGCAACACGGTTTGATCGAGGTAGAGCGGGGTTTTGCCCCGTGTCACGATGATACGGTCGCAAAAATCAATGTTGGTGAGTGTTTCATCCATTGCAGAGCGGCCAAAAACCAAAGGCTCCACCATCAGCAAGCGGGCTGTTTCGGCGAGGTCGATGTTGAGGCGACGATTCAATGAGGACCGATCAAAGAGGATCATTTCTTGCGGGAGCCACTTCATTATGGCGTCTGCTTTGACCGTGATATTGGTTGTGATGTGTCCAACTTCATTGGGCTGCGCACGATAGGCGCGTTCTGCCGCTTGTGTTGTGATGGATAGATCAGCGCCTTCGCCCACTGTTACATCTAGCGAGAGCCTGTCGCCACCTGTCACGCCGCCTGCTGTGTTGACCAAAATAGCCTCGGCGTCTGGTCTGTGGGTTTGGGGGAATACCAGTTTCATACAGCCTTGTTGCCGCAAGTTTTGCACGACAGACTTGCCCGCGGGGGTGTGTTTAACGGACAGCACAGCAGACCCAATTGCGCGTGGTTGCGAAGCGGGTTTGAAGGGCGGCGTTATTGGGGCGACTTGGTTGATACCGATCTCCGAGTGAAAGCGTTTGGTTCAATTCTTCGACCATGAAAGGCGAAACGGGTGTAGCATTCGGGGTGAATTAACCCGTTTTGATGGCATTTTTGCACAACTATTTTGCAGATGTCGACCGATGCGCCCAAAAAGTAGACAAATTCCTGTGGTGGAAAACAATACCTTAACAGAAAATTGCAAGTCCCGCTGCGTTGCAGCAACGATGTCGCATCCTTAGGCGCTTAACACATAACGTCGAAAATGGGGTGTGTGACGACCGGTCGAAATGGACCTCGCGCCAGTCGCCACACGTAATGCAACACTTGGTTGCAGGGAATTAGCTATCGCGCATTGCTTGTAGGGGCAAGGTGTAAGCGGTTCTCTGCGTGGAGACTTCTTTATGAAACAAACAATTGCTCTTGCAACAGCTCTTACTTTTGGGGCGACGCTGCCAGCACTGGCGCAAGATTGCCCGATCAAAGTTGGTGTTCTGCACTCTTTGTCCGGCACGATGGCAATTTCAGAAACAACGCTGAAAGACACGATGCTGACGCTGATCGACAAGCAAAACGCCGCTGGTGGTGTGCTTGGCTGTCAATTGGAAGCTGCGGTCGTTGACCCCGCGTCTGACTGGCCTCTGTTCGCAGAAAAAGCACGCGAATTGCTGACTGTCCATGAAGTGGACGTTATCTTTGGGAACTGGACAAGCGTTAGCCGCAAATCTGTTCTTCCTGTTATTGAAGAGTTGAACGGCTTGCTGTTCTACCCTGTTCAATACGAGGGCGAAGAAAGCTCCAAAAACGTATTCTACACGGGTGCTGCGCCAAACCAGCAGGCGATCCCAGCGACAGATTACTTCTTGGAAGAGCTTGGCATCGAGAAATTCGCTCTGTTGGGTACGGACTATGTTTATCCGCGCACAACAAACAACATTCTTGAGGCGTATCTGCAAACCAAAGGCATCGCGAAAGACGATATCTTTGTAAACTACACACCGTTTGGTCACTCTGACTGGTCAAAAATCGTTGCTGACGTTGTTGCACTTGGTGCTGACGGTAAAAAAGTCGGCGTGATTTCTACAATCAACGGTGATGCGAACATCGGTTTCTACAAAGAA
>CAYWIR010000375.1:0-3038 GCA_964458375.1 uncultured Neptunicoccus sp. | reverse complement strand
GCCTTAAAACTGCCTGTGCGCTGCATCTGTTCCAGCTTCATTTCAATGGGATAGCCCAGCCCAAACCCGTCAAACGACAGTACAGGCGTACGGACGGTGTGGCCTTCTAACCGCGATGCCGCTTTCGTTATTTCGCTTTGCCAATCCATCTTTGCTCTTGTCCTGATTTGTCTGTTACAACCGCTTCAAAACAACAGGCTGCACCCAATGGTGTGGCGGTACAAGCATAAAGGCACAGATCACATGGCACGCAAACAACGCACATTTCCAAATGCTCAGGAAGACATCAAAAAGGCGGCGGGTGTACCAGACACGGCCCAAACACGCTCGCCAGCTTATCGCTTGGCGTTTGCAGACGATGATTTCTTGTGTCGCGATGAGTTACGGAGCACGCGCATTCAGTTAGAAATGCTGAAACCAGAGTTGATCTTGGCAGAAAAAGGCATTGAAAGCACGATTGTCATGTTTGGCGGTGCGCGTATTCCGGAACCTGCGAAAAAAGATCAGGCGCGGACAAAAACCTTGGCTGATTTATCAAAATACTATGAAGAAGCACGGGAATTTGCGCGGTTGATGACCGTAAAAAGTATGGAATCTTATGGACATCAAAACGTTGTTGTCACAGGTGGTGGCCCCGGTGTTATGGAAGCAGGCAATCGCGGCGCAGCAGAAGCAGGCGGCGCGTCCATCGCGTTGAATATTGTGTTGCCGCATGAACAAGCGCCAAACGAATATTGCACGCCTGAACTGTGTTTTAACTTTCACTACTTTGCGACGCGGAAAATTCATTTCCTGATGCGCGCCAAGGCAATCACGGTGTTTCCAGGTGGCTTCGGCACGCTTGACGAACTGTTTGAAACGCTGACCTTGATCCAAACTGGCCGCATGGAACGTATGCCCGTCATCCTGTTTGGCGAGAAGTTCTGGCGTTCTATCATCAACTGGGAAACGCTCGCTGATGCTGGCACCATTTCTGCCGATGATATTGAGTTGTTCAATTTTGTTGAAACCGCTCAAGAAGCAGTTGCAATAATTGAAGCTGCTGACGCTTAAACCAATGTAGCGGGCAACCGCGCGTATCCGCGAAAGCGGATGCGATTGCCCCGTTCAGCCCCATCACTGAGCGCGTAATTCGGGAACCGATCCAAGAACCGCCCCACCGCAATGCGCCCTTCCATTCGTGCAAGGCTTAGGCCGACGCATGTATGTGGGCCACCCGCAAATGCGAGGTGTTTGTTCGGGCGTCGATCAAGTTGCAACCGATCAGGGCTATCGAACCGATCTGAATCACGGTTGGCGGCCCCGATGCACAGATGCAGGTCTGTGCCAGCGGGGATAAGGGTGCCGTGCAGCGTGATATCTTCGGTGGTCAAACGGTTGCCAAATTGGTTCGGGCTTTCCATCCGCAAAAACTCATCCACTGCCGTATTCAACAGCGAAGGCTCCGCAATCAGCGCTTGTTTCGCAATTGGGTCGGCATCCAACAATGCCAATGCGTTCCCAATCAAATTGGTCGTCGTTTCATGCCCCGCGTTTAGGATAAAAATGCAGTTTTGCAGCAACTCCACCTCGGTCAGTTGGCCTTCTTCTGATTGCATCATGCGGGTCAGTACATCCGTATTTGGATCGCCTGGAGTCTTGGCTCGACGGGCAACAAGGTCCTTAAGATAGGCTTTGAACTCTAAAACCGCAGCGTTGCCTTTATCGAGTTGTTGTTGCGACAGCGCGGGTTCCAAGGCGCCCAGAATAGCCAACGACCAGTCACGTAAAGGACCGCGTTCTTCGGCAGGCATGTCGAATAGATTGCCAATAACCTCAATGGGGATCGCCCCTGCGAAGGCTTCAATCAGGTCAACGTCGCCACGATCTTCCATCTGATCAAGCAACCAATCCACTTGGCGGATCAAGCCAGGCTCCATGCTCGAAATTGCGCGAGGGTTCATCGCGCCGACCATGATGGATCGTACCCGTGTGTGCAGCGGCGCATCGTTAAACACCAATGACGTCGTGTGGTGTTCGAACAGCGGGCTGTCACCATATTTTGGCTTAAACACCTTTTTCTTGTCCGAAATGAACCGCACGGTATCGCGATAGATGACATCCAAATCCGCATGGCGCGAAATGACAAAAGACCCATCGGGTTGCGGATGAACAGGAGACTCTTCGCGCAAGGCTGCATAGGTTGGATACGGGTTTTCGTGAAACCCTTTGGGCAAATCGGTTAGTAAGAAATCCATTCCGAATGATTGACCACCGCCTAACCACATTGCAATGTTTTTTGAAGAAACCAAGGGCAAGGCACCAGTATGACACTCACCGATCAAGAACGCGCAGACCTAAGTGCCGCCGCCATGTGGGACAAGGACAGCGCTTCAAAGTTTCTGGGTATCGAACTGGTGTCCGTGGGCAAAGGGGTCGCTGAATTAAGAATGGCCGTGCAACCGCATCACTGTAACGGGCACAATATTTGCCATGGTGGATTTATCTTCACACTGGCCGATAGCGCCTTTGCCTTTGCCTGTAACAGCTATAACCAAGTCACTGTGGCACAGCACAATACCATAACTTTTGTGTCTGCAGGGCAGTTGGGCGACACGCTGATCGCCCGCGCACATGAGGTGAGCAAAACAGGCCGTAGTGGCATTTATGACGTGGATGTCACCGATACAGAAGGCACGTTAATCGCATCGTTTCGGGGCTGTTCACGCACCATCAAGGGTCAGAACTTCCCAGAATAATCAGTTGCTTGCCAACACACTCTGACATTGCCGCGGCAAGTCCGCCATCGTGTACTGACGCGCGCCGCGCTTCTTCTTTACCTTTTTCTTCGGCTTCGTGCTCGGCTTTTTCTTTGGTGGGTTCAGGTAATCCGTGACCCACCACTGTAGAGTCTTGTCGCACCCATCACCGCCGTTAGAAATTTGTGCAACGGTTGGCTTCTGCGTGACACAGCCCTTCAAGCCCTTTGGGCATTTCAGACGGACATGGAAATGCGTGTTATGCCCGTAAAGCGGGCGAATTTTTTGCAACCATTTGCG
>CAYWIR010000374.1:0-3041 GCA_964458375.1 uncultured Neptunicoccus sp. | reverse complement strand
ACGGCGCGGCGCATTGGGATCGAAGGGGATCACCTGACCCTTTCGGGCCAAACCGCGCTTAACACCTTCCTTGAACCAGACGTCCTGCAAGATATCGCACCAGCATCTATGACACAGCGCATGATCAAATCACCCGCTGAAATCGTGCTTATAAAAGAAGGGGCGCGAATTGCCGACCACGGCGGCTTTGCCATTCGGGACGCCATAAAACTCGGCGCATCAGAAATCGAAATCGCCATAGCAGGCCGTGACGCAATGGAACGTGAAATCGCACGTTCTTTCCCAGACTCCGAAATTCGCGACAGCTGGGTGTGGTTCCAATCTGGTCTCAACACAGACGGCGCTCATAATCCCGTGACAACACGCACATTGCAAAAAGGCGACATCCTATCCCTGAACACCTTCCCCATGATCAGCGCCTATTACACCGCACTTGAACGCACATTGTTCATTGGCGAACCTGATGCGCGGTCCCTTGAAATCTGGCAGGCCAATGTGGATGCCCACGAACTTGGGCTGTCTTTGATAAAACCGGGTGCAACCTGCGCCAGCATCTGTGCCGAAATAAACGACCTCTTCGCCTCGCGCGATCTGTTGCAATACCGCTCTTTTGGCTATGGCCATTCGTTCGGTGTTCTGTCCCATTATTATGGCCGCGAGGCAGGTTTGGAACTGCGCGAAGATATCCAAACCGTGCTAGAACCGGGTCACGTTGTCTCTATGGAACCCATGCTCACACTCCCAAACGATATGGCAGGCGCAGGCGGCTACCGCGAACACGACATTTTGGTCATCGGCGAAGACAGCGTCGAAAACATCACCAAATTCCCTTACGGGCCAGATCATAACATCCTCTCAGCCTAACCAAATACGCGCCCGTCATAGGCGGGCGCGGTCCTCTCTTCATTTGTCCCAAAACATCCCCATGCGCAGCACTCCTTGAGTTCACGTCACGCATTCGCTATTCCCGCGTCATGCTAGATACACCCACAGATATCCACCCGCTTTTTCACGGTGCACCGTCAACGACGGAATACAAAAAACTGCGGAAACGCATCATCCGCCAAACCCGCGAAGCCGTGGAACAATACGGCATGATCGAACGCGGGGCCAAATGGCTGGTGTGCCTTTCAGGTGGCAAAGACAGCTACACGCTGCTCGCCGCACTGACCGAACTGCAATGGCGCGGCATGCTTCCCGTTGAAATTCTCGCGTGCAACTTGGATCAAGGGCAGCCGAATTTCCCTGCAACGGTCCTGCCAGAATTTCTCGAAAAGATGGGCGTGCCCAATCGGATTGAATACCAAGACACCTATTCCATCGTCAAAGAGAAGGTCCCCGCTGGCCGCACCTATTGCGCCATGTGTTCGCGGTTGCGCCGTGGAAACCTCTACCGTGTAGCACGCGAAGAAGGCTGCTCTGCCGTTGTGCTTGGGCATCACCGCGACGACATTTTAGAAACCTTCATGATGAACCTGTTTCATGGGGGGCGATTGGCCACCATGCCACCCAAACTGCTGAACGAAGAAGGCGACTTGTTCGTGTATCGCCCCTTGGCGTTTGTTGCCGAAGCAGATTGCGAAAAATTCAGTCGCGCCATGAATTATCCGATCATCCCGTGTGATCTATGCGGGTCCCAAGACGGATTACAACGCCAACAGGTCAAACAAATCCTCGACGGCTGGGAAAAGAACAGCCCAGGCCGCCGTCAGGTGATGTTCCGCTCTTTGATGAACGCGCGGCCAACACATTTGCTCGACAGTGGGTTGTTTGATTTTGCAGGGCTAGAACGCGATCCTGACAAGGTTCCAAATTTGAAACCCGAAGGATAGAAATCAGATAAATTTACAGAGTCAGCTGCTTTTGATAAGCCTGTCTTATGAAAATCACCCTCCGCCAGTTGCAATACTTCCAAGCTTTGTGCCAGCACGGGCATTTCGGGCGGGCCGCAGCGGCCTGCAACGTGTCACAACCCGCTTTGTCGGTGAAAATCCAAGAACTCGAAACTCTGCTTGGCAAGCCCCTGATCAACCGCGATTTACGTCCGTTCTGCCCAACTCCGTTTGGCCGCGAGGTATTGGGCACAGCACAGCGCATCCTGTCCGACGTGCAAGAATTAGAAGACAGCGCATTGCGCCAACGCGGGGTGGAAGGGCCGTTCACACTCGGCATTATTCCAACCGTCGCGCCCTATTTGTTGCCTACCGCCATCCGCTTGATCCAAGACAGCCTGCCCGCGCTAGACCTGCAAATCCGCGAGGCCACAACCGATGAACTGCTCGATGAAATCTTGTCAGGCCAATTGGATGCCGCGCTGATCGCCACAGATGTCACCACACCCGAACTGACCCAACGCGCATTATTCCAAGATCGGTTTCTGCTCGCTGTTCAGGCTGCTCAATCCGAATCGCTTGGCCTGAAAGACGGGCAAATCGTGCTCGAAGACATTGCGCCCCTAAAATTGCTGCTCTTGGCCGAGGGCCACTGCCTGCGCGATCAAACCAAGAGTTTCTGCCAGTATGCCACCCAAGAAACCCTGAACCAGATTGGGGCCTCCAGCCTGCACACGCTCGCGGGTTTGGTGGCAAGCGGCTACGGCACCACATTGCTGCCCGAAATTGCCTTTGCCGATACAGAAGGGCGCTCTGAATTGACGATTCTTCGCCTTGCAGAACCATCCCCTGATCGCACAATTTCCTTAGTCATAAGAACCCAAAACGCCGACACCATGGACACAACCCACCTAGAACAGCTTCTGCAACAAGCAGGACAGCAGAAAACCACAGAAACCCGAACCAAGCTGTCTGCGCGCCTTTAACGCATCCTTTCAGCGCATTTGGGCCTTTAAGCCTTGACCTTTGGCCGTCATTTCTATTGAACCGCCCCACGGAATTCCCAACGCTTTTTAGGTGTATTATGGACGAGCAGAACAAGAATCTTATCCTCGCAACCGGTCTCAGCATGCTGGTGATCTTGGTGTGGTTCTACCTCTTTCCGCCAGAAGAGCCTGTTGTCGACCAAACAGACACGACAACGCAAAC
>CAYWIR010000373.1:0-3048 GCA_964458375.1 uncultured Neptunicoccus sp. | reverse complement strand
GCTGACATCTTTTGACATATCAAAGCTGCGGGATTCCCCGCCCATTGTAACCTGCCCAGCCACCGCCTTGGCCGCCGCCGCGCCCGTTGATTTGGCACGTTGCTTTGCACGGCCTTGCTGACCGCTTGCAAACAGTTCAAATTTGATCTGCTCATCGCGCAACCCGTGGTCTTTCAACGCACCGGATATGGCCAACATCATCGGTTCTGGACCACAGATCAACGCGGTGTCCACATCGTTAATGTTGATCCAATGCTTAAACAACAGCGCACATTTTTCTGCATCCACACGCCCTTTGAACAGGTCAATATCTTGGGCATCTTGCTCCAAGATATGGATGATATTCAGCCGCCCCATGAACATGTTCTTCAGGTCTTCCAGCTCGGATCGGAACATGATCGTGTTCACAGATCGATTTGCATAGACCAACGTGAACTTTGAATTCGGTTCGCGCTGTAGAACCGTGCGCAGGATCGACAAAACGGGCGTGATCCCAGATCCGCCCGCAAAGCCCAAATAATGTTTGGACGCCGTGACATCTGTTTCGGGACAAAAACTCCCCATCGGCGTCATCGCCTCAAGCGTATCGCCAACGGCAAGGTCCTCATTTGCCCAAGTGGAAAACGCACCGCCATCAACCTTTTTGATCCCAACCTGCAAAACACCATCATCTTTGCCAGCGCAAATTGAATAGGAGCGCCGCAATTCTTCGCCATCAAAGTCGCGCCGAAACGTCAGGTATTGCCCTTGAATAAAGTCGAACGCTTCTGGCGTATCAGGACGCAGTGTCAGCACCACCGCATCGCGGATGGTTTTGTGAATATCTGTCACAGAAAGGGTATGAAACTGCATGATCATCAGCTCCTTAGATACATTTGAAATAGTCAAAAGGTTCAAGGCAATCGGTACACCGCCATTGCGCCTTGCAGGGCGTGGAGCCGAACTGACTTATCCGCTCTACGGCCGTTGATTTACATTGCGGACATCGTTCTGGCCCGCCCGCCGCGCGTGGTGGCGCAATTCCGTAATCTTCCAGTTTGGCCCGTCCTTTGTCAGACAGCCAATCCGTGGTCCACGCTGGGGAAATCTGTGTCTTAATCCGAATGTCATCAATGCCACGATCACGCAGCGCAGTTTCGATATCCATGGCAATTACAGACGTGGCTGGACAGCCCGAATAGGTCGGCGTGACAGCCACCTCTAGCGTGGGACCGTCCCACAGAACACCGCGCACAATGCCCAAGTCCACCACAGAAATCACAGGGATTTCAGGGTCGGGTACAGCATCAAGCCACTCCCATATTTGGTCAGGCGATTGGGAGGTCATATCACCACCGCGCATCCGGATAAGCACGGGGCAAAAACTGCATCGTCGCCAACATATGACCCAGATGTTCGGTGTGCATGGCACCCGTTTTTCCACCTTTGTGCGCAAAAATTGTATCAGGCGCCGTCAACATCGCATCGGCAAAAGCAGGCAAGACAAGTGCGTCCCAATCTGCGCGCAACTGCCCCAGATCAGGGGCGACACCTTGGTCAAACATCGCGGTATCCACCGCATCCGCCACAAACATTTCGCCTGCAAAAGGCCACAACAGATCGAGCGCGGCTTGCATCCGCGTATTGCTTTCCTCTGTGCCATCCCCAAGGGCGATGACGGTCTCGCGGGAGCGTTCCAAATGATATTGCGCTTCTTTCACAGACTTCGCTGCGATTTCAGCAATGCGCACATCCGATGATTTGGTCAGGGCCGTTAGGTTCAACACGTTGAACGCATCAAACAAAAACTGCCGCATTAGAGTTTTGCCAAAGTCACCATTTGTTTGTTCCAACATCAAAAGATTGCGAAAATCCCAAACATCACGGTGATACGCCAGCGCATCCGCATCGCGATCCGCGCCTTCCACTTCACCCGCATAGGCCAACCACATTTGCGTTTGCCCAATCAAATCCAGTGCCGTGTTTGCCAGCGCAATATCCTCTTCCAACGCGGGGGCGACTCCACACCATTCAGACAGGCGATGGCCAAGCACCAGCGCATTGTCCCCTTGGCGGAGCAGATATTCA
Source organism: uncultured Neptunicoccus sp. (assembly GCA_964458375.1). GTDB lineage: Bacteria > Pseudomonadota > Alphaproteobacteria > Rhodobacterales > Rhodobacteraceae > Amylibacter. The sequence goes on along the minus strand of CAYWIR010000373.1, from coordinate 981 downwards.
AACAACGGGTTTTGCATCACATGGCCCCTACATCATCTGGGATGTCAAAGAATGTTGGATGCCGATATGCCTTAGAATTCGCTGGCTCATACAACGGCCCCTTGTCCGCAGGCGAGGACGCAGCGATGTTCTTTGTCTCTACAACCCAAATGGAAACACCTTCGTTGCGGCGCGTGTAAACATCCCGCGCATTCAGAATTGCCATTTCCTCATCCGCTGCGTGCAGGCTGCCCACATGGCGGTGGCTCATGCCATGCTGTCCACGAATGAAAACTTCCCACAGGGGCCACTCTGTCTTTGGATCGCTCATTGGGCTGCCTCTTTCAGTGCTTTGCGTTTGGCAGCGTGGGCCATCAGGCCATCGCGCACCCATGCACCATCATCCCAAGCCTTTTGTCGCGCAGAAATCCGTTCCACATTGCATGGGCCATTGCCCCGCAGCACGTCAAAGAACTCATTCCAATCAGGTTCGGCAAAATCGTAACCGCCCTTTTCATCGTTCCATGCCAGCGTGTCATCTGGAACGGTCAAACCTAGGTATTCAGCCTGCGGAACCGTTTGATCCACGAATTTCTGACGCAGCTCATCGTTCGTGTTCATCTTGATCTTCCAAGACATAGACTGCGTGGAATGCACACTGTCCTTATCGCTTGGCCCAAACATCATAAGGGACGGGAACCACAAACGGTTCAACGCATCTTGCGCCATTTTCTTTTGCGCATCCGTGCCGCTGCACATCTTCATCATAATGTCGAAGCCCTGACGCTGGTGAAAACTCTCTTCCTTGCAGATCCGAACCATCGCGCGGGAATAAGGACCAAAGGACGTGCGTTGCAGGGGAACTTGATTCATGATCGCAGCCCCATCGACCAACCAACCAACTGCACCCATATCGGCCCATGTCAGCGTCGGGTAGTTGAAGATCGACGAATATTTCATCCGCCCATCAAGCAGCATTTCCGTCATTTCATCCCGCGTGAC
>CAYWIR010000372.1:0-3079 GCA_964458375.1 uncultured Neptunicoccus sp. | reverse complement strand
GCCATGGCCACATCGCCGTGACCTGTAATCATGATAACAGGCAGCTGATTGTCGATAGATTGCAGGCGTTTAAGGAAGGTAATCCCATCCATGCCCGGCATTTTGATATCGGAGATAAAGATGCCGTGGAAATCGCTGTCGAGGTTTTTGAGCGCGTCTTCGGCGCTTGAAAATGTCTGTGTGCGATAGCCTGAAAGCGTGAGCCATTGGGATATGCTTTCGCGCATGTCCTGTTCGTCGTCCACGATTGCGATGGTCATTTGTTCTGCCATGAAAGGGCCTATTCTGCTGCCTGTGTCTGCATATTATTGAGAGTTTTATCACGTTCTGGCAGCCAAAACTCAAACACTGCACCGCCATTGTTGGCGTTTCGAGCGAGAAGCCGCCCACCAAGGTCTTTGGCGATGCCCGACGAAATGGCGAGGCCGAGGCCCACACCGTCGCCGGGCTTTTTGGTTGTGTAAAACGGTTCAAACAATTCGTCTAAATCTTCGATGCCAGGGCCATTGTCGCGCACCGAGAGTTTGACCATGTCCCCGTCGAACAGGGTTATGTCGATCTTGCGATCTTCTTGCATTTTGGTGGCATCAAGTGCGTTGCGTAGCAAGTTCACGATGACCTGTTCGACGCGCACTTTATCCGCCAATACGGTTACGGGATCAGGGGGGAGTGTGGTTTGGATTTCCACTTTCATCTGGCTGAGTTGTGGGGCCATCATGGACAAAGAGGCGGTCACAGCGTCGCGCATATCCACATCTATCAGATCATCGCCGCCTTTGCGGGCGTAGGATTTCAACTGTTTCGTGATGGCGCCCATCCGTTCGATCAGATCGTCGATCCGCTGAAAGCTGCTCATGGCTTCGGTGGGACGGCGGCGTTGTAAGAGCAGCTTTGCACCCGCGAGATAGGTGCGCATGGCGGCAAGGGGTTGGTTCAATTCGTGGCTGACGGCTGCGGACATTTCCCCCAATGCGGCGAGTTTTGAGGATTGGGCGAGGGATTGTTCCGCCACTTCGAGATCCTTTTCCACCCGTTCCCGTTCGGCGATTTCATTCTTTAGGCGCAGGTTAAGGACGCGCAATTCTTGGCTTTCGGCTTGGAAGACGAAGGCGCGGCGGATGGCGCGGCGCGAGAGGAGGTAAAAGCCAAGGGCGGTGAAGAGGGCGATGGCCATAAGTTCTAGCGCGAGAACGGCGTTTACGCGGGTGCGCACCCTTTCGAACGATGCGAGATAGCTGAGTTGCCAGCCTTGGAACGGGATTTTCTGGTCGAGACGGAACAGCGGTTGGCCTTGGAAATTGGCGTTTGTGATGGTTTGGTTCCACTCCCCCGTTGCACGCCACGCCCGTTCCACGGGGGAGAGAGCGGGTTGATTGGCAAGTGCGGCTTCGATGGTTTGCTGGCGGAATTGGCGTTCGGTGGACAGGATGATGATGCCTTGGCTGTCGGTCACAGAAATGATGCTGTCTCGGTTGGACCAGCGATCGAACATTTGTTCCAAGTCCACTTCGATCAGGATCACGCCGACGGTTTGCTTTTGGCTTTGCAGTTTGCGCGAATAGAAGAAGCCAAGGCGGCCTTCGTTTACGCCTGATGTGGTGAAGACGGTATCAGCGGAGCGTAAGGCTTCGATGAAATAGGGGGTGTCGCGCAGGACGGTGCCGAGTTCGCGGCGGTCGCTTGCGGCCACCGTGCGGCCTGTGTTGTCGAGCAGGACGATGGATTTCGCGCCGATTTCCTCTTTGTAAGAGATCAGGCGTTGGGAGGAGCCGACAAAATCGGAGGAGTTGAGCGCGGAAATGAGGGTTGTGTCGCGTGACAGCAAGAGCGGCACTACGGAGTTTCGCTGCAATTCGCTGACCAGACGGCCAGAATAGAGCGCCATCTGGGATTCGGCGTCAGAGCGGGTGCCTTCGGAGAAGCGCTGTGTAAAATAGGCGTTCGAGGCCCAAATCACCAACCCAGTGAGAGTCAGGAACGCAAGGATGGCAATGCGGCCGGTCCATGTGCTGCGCATGGGCGCGTCTGACTGTGTGCTACTCATCGCGCAAGGATACGCTTAACGGCGGCTATGCTCAAGCTGTGGGGCGGTTTCAGGCAGAAACCAGCGCATTTGCGATGCCTTCAAAGAAGCGCACGCCGTCTGTTCCGCCCAGTTCAGGGTCGTTCAGGCGTTCGGGGTGGGGCATCATGCCAAGCACGCGTTTGTTTGCGGATAGGATACCTGCGATATCGTCCATGGCGCCGTTTGGGGTGTCGACATATTTAAACGCAATGCGATCATCCCCAGCGAGCCGTTTGAGCGTGTCGGCATCGGCGGAATAGTTGCCTTCGTGGTGGGCGATGGGGGTCGTGATAACCTCGCCCTTTTTGTAAAGGGAGGTGAAGGCGCTGTCCGTGGTTTCCACGGTCAATTCGACGTTTTTGCAGATGTATTTCAGGCCCGCGTTGCGCATGAGCACACCGGGCAACAGGCCAGATTCTGCGAGGATTTGGAAGCCGTTGCACAGGCCAAAGACGTAGCCGCCTTTGTTGGCGAAATCGACCACGGCGTTCATAACGGGGGAGCGGGCGGCAATGGCGCCGCAGCGCAGGTAATCGCCAAAGGAAAAGCCACCTGGGATGCCGATAACATCAAGGCCCGTGGGCAGGCTGGCGTCTTTGTGCCAGACCATGGAGACATTGCCTTTGCCCGCAACCTTTTCAAGCGCAACAGCCATGTCGCGGTCGCAGTTGGAGCCTGGAAACTGAATAACGGCGGCACGCATCAGAGGATCTCCACCGCGTAGTCTTCGATCACTGTGTTGGCGAGCAGTTTTTCGCACATCTGGGCCACTTGGGCTTCGGCTGCGGCCTTGTCTGTGGCGGTGAGGTCAAGCTCGATCACCTTGCCTTGGCGCACATCATTGACGCCTTCAAAGCCGAGCGCGCCCAAGGAATGGGCCACCGCCGCCCCCTGTGGATCAAGGACACCGTTTTTAAGAGTAACGTGAACGCGGGCTTTCATGGGGGATTCCTTTGGCAGAGGTGTGATGGGGGTGGTTTAGCCCCAAGCACAGCACGCGTAAAGGGGGGAGTG
>CAYWIR010000371.1:2734-3080 GCA_964458375.1 uncultured Neptunicoccus sp. | reverse complement strand
ATATCTTTATTACTGGTGGTGTGGTGTCGAGCCTTGGCAAGGGCCTCGCTTCTGCTGCTTTGGGCGCGTTGTTGCAGGCCCGTGGTTATTCCGTGCGCTTGCGCAAACTTGATCCCTATTTGAACGTTGATCCCGGCACCATGTCGCCTTTTGAACATGGCGAAGTCTTTGTGACAGATGACGGTGCAGAAACCGACCTCGACCTTGGCCACTATGAACGGTTCACAGGCGTTGCAGGGCGTGGAACGGACACAGTGTCCTCTGGCCGCATCTATACAAACGTTCTCGAAAAAGAACGCCGCGGTGATTATCTGGGCAAAACCATCCAAGTGGTGCCCCACGTCAC
>CAYWIR010000371.1:0-2724 GCA_964458375.1 uncultured Neptunicoccus sp. | reverse complement strand
GAAATCGGCGGTACAGTGGGCGATATCGAAGGCCTGCCCTTCTTTGAAGCCATCCGCCAATTCGGCCACCAACGCCCACGCGGCGAATGCATCTTTATGCACCTCACGCTCTTGCCCTACCTCAACGCCTCGGGTGAATTGAAAACCAAACCCACCCAGCACAGCGTTAAAGAACTGCAATCCATCGGCATCGCACCAGATGTGCTGGTGTGTCGTTCAGAGCATCCAATCCCCGTGAAAGAACGCGAAAAGCTGGCTCTGTTCTGCAATGTGCGACCAGAAAGCGTGATCGCAGCGTATGACCTGCCGTCCATCTACGACGCACCGCTCGCCTATCACAAAGAAGGCTTGGACCAAGCGGTGCTTGACGCCTTTGGCATCAACCCAGCCCCAAAACCAAAGCTTGCCACATGGGAAGACGTATCAGACCGCGTCCATAACCCAGACGGCGAGGTCAAAGTCGCCATTGTCGGCAAATACACCCAGCTAGAAGACGCCTATAAATCCATCGCCGAAGCCCTGACCCACGGCGGCATGTCAAACCGCGTTAAGGTTAAGGTCGAATGGGTCGATGCGGAGCTGTTTGAACGCGAAGACCCCGCCCCTTACCTTGAAGGCTTCAACGCCATCTTGGTGCCCGGCGGCTTTGGCGAACGCGGTACAGAGGGCAAAATCAAAGCGGCACAATTCGCCCGCGAACACAAAGTTCCCTATCTTGGCATCTGTCTTGGTATGCAAATGGCCGTGATCGAAGCCGCCCGCAATTTGGCTGGTGTCAAAGACGCAGGCTCCGAAGAGTTTGACCATGAGGCAGGCGAAAAACGCTTTACGCCTGTGGTCTATCACCTGAAAGAATGGGTCGAAGGCAACCGCACGATTAAGCGCGAAGAAACGGACGACAAAGGCGGCACCATGCGCCTTGGCGCCTATAACGCAACCTTGACCGACGGCTCGCAAGTGGCTGAAATCTATGGATCAACCTCCATTTCAGAACGCCACCGCCACCGCTACGAAGTGGACATCAAGTACCGCGACGATCTGGAAGCAAAGGGGCTCAAATTCTCAGGCATGAGCCCAGACGGCCGTCTGCCAGAGATCGTCGAATGCCCCGACCACCCGTGGTACATCGGTGTGCAATTCCATCCCGAGCTGAAATCAAAACCGTTTGAACCACATCCGTTGTTCCGCGAGTTTGTGAAGGCGGCGGTGGATCAATCGCGCTTGGTGTAACCTCTTTACTAAGCATGGATAAAACCCTTAGTCTGGTCAGACCAAGCACGACAGGGATCCGCCGATGACCCGTATTCTCACACTTGCAGCCTTCATTCTCAGCCTTGGTTCGGCACAGGCCGATACCCAACGGGGCATCGAATTGTTCAATGAAGGGCGTTACACAGCCGCCGAGCAAGAATTTCTCGGCCCTGTGGCTGCGGGCGACCCTGTTGCGATACGGTATTACGCCAACATGCTGTATCTCACACGCGGCGTTGATCAGGATCGCCCCCGTGCCAAGGCCCTGTTGCGCAAATCTTACCGCGACGGCGACACGGCATCTGGCGCTTATCTCGCCACGCTTCTTACAGACTTCATGGCGCATTTTATGATAGGTGAAACAGACGAAGACGCAACCGCGCGCCAAAAAGAAGCCACGGCCCTGATCGAGGCCACATACTCAGGACCATCCAGCCAAGAGCACGCGACCAAGCTCGTTTTGATTTTCATTGATTCTGAAGGACGGATCGCCCCTAAAGGCGGGATCATTAAATGGTTCAAACGCGCAGTGCGTGAAGGGCATGGATTGTCCGCATGGCACCTTGCCAACGCCTATGCCAACGGCAATGGCGTCAAGCAAAGCCAGACAGACGCCTTCTATTATGCAGAGTATTCCGCATTTCTCGGCCATCCAGAGGCACAAACCATCGTGGGCCAATATTACTTTGAAGGTCGCGCTGGACCAGAACGCCCCGCCGCAGGTCTTTCGCTTATCGTTCAAGCAGCAAAAGAAAGAGACAACCCAGCTATGCTGCTCGTTGCCGAGCATTTTGCCAGTGAAAAAGACCTCGGCATGGCTTGGCGTGTCCTTGATTTGGCCCAAAAGCGCGGTGCCAAAGACAGCGACAGGTCCAGACGTCTCAAGCAGTTTTTGGTCTCTCGCGGCGCAGAACAAGCCGCTCGTTCTATTGAGGATTACGCTTACAATGGGCGGTTCGAAACCTTGATTCAATCCACGGAACCCGACTACCGAGCAGCACAAGCAGACTTCAGCAAACGCATCCGCCCCTATTCAGAATAACGCGCCAGAAAATCTGGCCCACAGGTAAATCCCATGTTCAAATCCCTCCTAGACCTTTTCTCCACACCTGACGCCCGCGCTGATCTTCAACCCGAAGACGCCCGCGCGGCTTTGGCCACGCTGCTGGTGCGGATCGCCCGTGCGGATGATCATTACGCCGCCGAAGAGCAGACGATGATCACGGATGTTCTGAAAACCCGCTACGACCTGTCAGATGCAGACGCGCAGCAGTTGAAAGAAAACGCAGAAACCCTCGAAGAACAGGCCCCAGACACCGTTCGCTTTACCAAACTCGTCAAAGACGCGGTCCCCTATGAAGACCGCTCAGGCGTTGTAGAGGCGCTTTGGCGCGTTGCTCTTGCAGATGGGGCGCGGGATCACGAAGAAGACGGCTTCATTCGTCTTGTCGTGAACCTTCTTGGCGTAAACGA
>CAYWIR010000370.1:0-3080 GCA_964458375.1 uncultured Neptunicoccus sp. | reverse complement strand
GCATCGTTGATACGGCTGCGCACGCGATCCTGTTCCAAGTCATCGTCATCGGCCATGAGATCAATCACTTCGTCGTCTTGGATTGGTTCTGCTGCTTTGCGGAATGTCGGAATTTTGAGCTGTGGCATGTTCCACGACTTTGACGGCTGGGATGTTTCGCTTGATGCAGCTTGTTCTGGCATGTCGCGGAGTGGTTCAGCGGGGTGTTGTTCGGCGTTAGCTGAGCGGCGGGCATCCAAAGTGGCTTTGGCCGCGATTGCGCTTTTGGCGCCGCCACGGACAGCGAAGCCAAGAACCGTTACGAGGGATGCGTAGGTCAGGATGATCGCGATCAAAGAATAGTGGCTGATGTAGCGCAATTCCAGTTTGGAAAACCCAAGTGCGAACAGGCCAACGGTTACGAAAACCGCGCCGAGTACGAGAGAGAGGACGATCAGGCGGATGGTCAAGTTCAGAGGGACCAAATCCATCAAAATGCCAAGCGCCGCGTCACCAGAAAGGCCACCCAAACCAAAGCCGTGCGGCCAGATTGAAGGGGGAACATGTGTGGCCAAGAACACAGCGGAGAAGGCCAAGAAAACAGGGAAGGCAATGGCGCGGCCAAACAGACGGTTTTCGCCGATGTGCAGCACAAAACGGCTGCCCCATGTGAACAGAAGAGCAGGCACACACCAAGCGGCCCAGCCAATGGCAAGGATCATGTTGGATGCGATGCTGGCCCCAAATGTGCCAAGCATGTTTTGTGCGGGTTCAGATGTGGCGGAAGACCAGCTTGGGTCTGTTGGCGAATAGCTCCACAACATTGCGGCGAACAGGACCGAAACGCCAAGCATGGCGAGGCCGATCAGCTCTTTGCCACGTTTGTGGATTGCTTCTTGCATATGCGTTTCCAGCAATGGATCGCGTGTGCGTGTTTGATACGCCATGTCCCTAACCCTCGTACAAGTGACGGTGGATGTCTTTCAATCCGCGCGTCATGTCATCAATCGGGGCGACCATCGCGACACGGATAAACCCGTGTCCAGGATTGTGGCCGTCCACCTCTCGTCCCAAATAGGCGCCAGGGAGAACTTTGACCCCTGAAGCCTTCCATAGTTTTAATGTTGCCGCTTCGCCGTCTTCGACAGGAAGCCACAGAAAGAAGCCCGCTTGTGGTGGCACATAGCCGTCAACGTCGGCGAAAATGTCATCTGCGACGGCGAACTTTGCGCCGTAGAGTGCGCGGTTTTCAACAACGTGATCTTCGTCTTTCCAGCAGGCAATGGCTGCGTGTTGTAACGGCAATGGCAGTGGTGTGCCTGCGTAGTTACGGAGCTGTTTCATAGCTGCGATGTTTTTGGGTCCGCTTGCGGCAAAGCCTGACCGCAGGCCCGGAAGATTGGAGCGTTTTGACAGCGAGTGGAAGATAATCAGCCGTTCAGGGTCAGCGCCCATTTCTGCGGCCACTTCGATGGCGCCAATGGGGGCTGTGCCGCGATAAATCTCGGAATAGCATTCATCGGCAAAGACTTTGAAATCGTGCTTTTCCGCAAGTTCCAATAGGTTGCGCCAGTATTCTGATGTGGCCACGGCTCCTTGGGGGTTCGACGGGGAACACAGGTAAACGATCGCTGTGTTGTCGAGCACGTCGGCAGGAACGCTGGCGAAATCAGGCAAGAAGCCGTTTTCGGCTGTGGCGTTCACGTAGACGGGGTTTGCGCCTGCGGTCATCGTGGCGACAGCGTACACTTGGTAGAACGGGTTTGGCATCAACACATTTGGGCGCTTGCCGCTTTTCTGTTCTGGGCAGGCAGCGATGCAAGAATTGAACAACCCTTCGCGTGTGCCGTTGAGCGCGATGATTTGGCTGGAGGCGTCGATTGCGACGTTGAAGCGCAGCTTGATCCAATCCGCAATGGCGGACAGCAAGGCTGGTGACCCATCGTTGGGGGGGTAATTCGCGAAACCCGCGGCGTTTTTAACGATTTCATCTGTGATGAAAGCGGGGAAAGGGTGTTTTGGCTCGCCCAATGACATAGCCAATTCTTCTCCGCCTGCTGGATGGGACTCCAACAGCGCGCGCAAACGCGGGAAAGCGTACTCTGGCAGGTCCGAAAACCGCTCTGGAAATTGCATATCTGCCTCAGGGTTTGGGGTCTAACGCCCCGTTTGCCTGTATATTAGCCAAAACAGGGTGTTAGGCCAAACGTCTTTTGGCGAAGATGGCGGATATGTGGCTTTTTTGCCCTAAGTCGCCAGCGCGGTTTCCATGGCCGTTCCGACGCGGAGAAGTTTTGCTTCGGAAAATGGAGCGGAGAGCGCCATGAGGCCAACGCTGGGTTCTGATGTGGGCAGCGTGAGACCGCACAGACCCATGAGGTTGCCAATTCTGGTGTTGCGCAAGGCCAGAAGGTTGATGCGTTGATAAAAGGCGCTGTCGGTTTCAAGGCGGTCTACGTTTGGCGGCATGACGGGGGACGTGGGCATCAGGACCGCATCAAAGGGAGCGGTTATTGCGGCGTATTCTGTGCGCAATTGCATCATGCGTTTGTAGCAGCGGACGTAATCGACAGCTGAATGTTTGAGGCCGCCACGGAAGCGTTCGAGGATTTCGGGGAACATCAATTCGGGCGCGTGTTCGAGTTCAGTTTTCCACTGGGCGTAGGCCTCGGACGGGAAGAGAACGGCGGACAGGCCGAGAATTTCTGGCATCTGTGGGATGGGCAGTTCGGTAATGGTTGCGCCCGCTGCGGTGAGTTTTTGGATGGATGCGTCAAAGCCTTTCATCACCGCAGGTTCCACATCATCGAGCGCGGAGGTGGTGCAGATGGCGAAGTTGCGACCTGCAAGGGTGGCGTTTGACAGATCGGGTGCTGTGCCGTTTGTCATGGCAGCGGTGAGGTGGGCGGCGTCTTCGACACTGCGGCATAGGGGGCCGATTGTGTCGAAGGTTTCGCATAGTGGGACAACGCCTTGGAGTGAAACGAGGGTGGACGTGGTTTTCAGGCCAACGAGATCATTCCACGCGGCTGGGATGCGGACGGAACCGCCTGTATCAGAGCCAATCCCAGCGGCGGCGGTGTTGAAGGCAACGGAGGTTC
>CAYWIR010000369.1:0-3089 GCA_964458375.1 uncultured Neptunicoccus sp. | reverse complement strand
CGACCAGCACAGGAAAGGTCCAATCAACCTCCTCCGCTTGGGGAACATAGGCCACAATATTCTGTTTCAGCGCCTGTTTCGCTGGCATCCCCAGCACAGAAATCGCCCCCTTGGCCGCAGGCACAAATCCCATGATCGCTTTGAACAGCGTGGATTTCCCTGCCCCATTCACCCCAACCAGCGCCGTAATTGTGCCTGTTGGGATCTCAAAACTCGCATCCCGCAACGCCGTGTGACCATTACGGTAAGTAACGGTCACATCGCTTGCAACTATGCCAGTGCTATCGCTCACTGACTAAGCCCTGCAGCAATCGTTTCAGAGGTTACACGCAGCAAATCAATATAGGTTGGTACAGGCCCATCCTCTTCGGTCAGGCTATCCACATAAAGCACACCGCCATAGGCCGCACCCGTTTCCCTCGCCACCTGTTTTGCAGGTGATTGCGAAACTGTGCTTTCGCAGAACACTGCGGGAATGTTGTTTTCGCGCACGCCATCAATCACCTTACGCACCTGCTGGGGCGTACCCTGCTGGTCCGCATTCATGGGCCAAAGGTACAGTTCCTTCATCTCAAAATCACGGATCAGATAGCTAAAGGCACCTTCGCAAGTGACCAACCACCGCTTATCCTCTGGCACGGTCAAAACCGTAGCTTTTAGAGGCGCAATTGCATCTGTGATCTGCTGCTTGTACGCCTTTGCATTCGCGGTGTAGATCGCCGCGTTATCAGGGTCATGCGTTACAATCGCATCGCGGATATTATCCACATAGATCAGCGCATTGGTCAGCCCCATCCAAGCATGTGGATTCGGTTTGCCAAGGTACTCACCTTCCACAATGCTCATCGGCTCAATCCCATCGGTCAGGGTTGCGCTTGGCACGTCTTTCAGATTGCGGAAAAACTGTTCAAACCACAGCTCTAGGTTCAGACCGTTCCACAAGATCAAATCCGCATCTTGCGCCCGAATGATATCGCGCGGCGTCGGTTGATACCCATGAATTTCCGCACCCGCCTTCGTGATGCTTTCAACAACTGCGGCGTCCCCCGCCACGTTGCGTGCCATATCGGCAATCACCGTAAACGTTGTGACAACTTTGAATTTTTCCGCTTGGGCCATACTTCCTGCAAACAACAGCACCGCACTCAAAACGCCAAACACACCAGATTTCAACATTCGATATCCACTAAGCAAATTCTATTCATAACAAGTTGCATATGAGAATTATTCGCAACTGTAAAGTTAATTGAGAATCATTCTCAACTGTAGGCAATTCCCAGCCTATTCAAACACATCCCAAAGCCACGCTTAACTGCGCCAGTCAAAAAACCCTGGGCCAGCTTGCGACAATACCTTTTGCGCCATGGCGCGGCCTGCATCTGCTCCGTCACTGATTGTAACGGTCACATCATCAGACACAGATTCCGATCCATCGGGGCGCAGTACTTCTCCGCGCAGGCGTAGCATGGTGCCGTCCAACTCTGCCAATCCCGCAATTGGCGTTTCACACGATCCATCAAGTTCTGTCAGAAACGCACGCTCCGCCGCCAACCGCAGCCCTGTTGGCCCGTCGTGAATCGCAGCCAACATCTCTGCCATACGGCCATCGTCCAATCGACGTTCAATCCCAATCGCCCCCTGCGCAACAGCTGGCAGCATGTCGTCAACCTCGATCGAGGTCATGGGCACATTCGGGATTTTCATACGGTTCAGCCCCGCCATGGCCAAGAAAGTCGCCTCTGCCACACCATCGTCCAGCTTTTTCAGTCGCGTTTGCATGTTCCCGCGAAATTCCACCACATTCAGATCAGGCCGACGCAGCAACAACTGCGCACGCCGCCGCAAACTGGATGTGCCAACTGTTGCGCCCTCGGCCAAGTCAGCCAGCTTTGACACACGCGGGGAAATAAACGCATCACGCACATCTTCGCGTGGCAGATATGTGTCCAAGACCAGACCATCAGGCTGATCTACGGGCATGTCCTTCATGGAATGTACGGCAATATCAATGTCACCGCGCAACAAAGCCGATTCGATTTCACGGGTAAACAAGCCCTTGCCGCCAATGTCTTTGAGCGGACGATCCAGAACCCGATCCCCTGTGGTTTTGATCACCACAATTTCAAACGCATCCTCGGGCAAATCAAAGGCCGCACCCAGACGACTGCGCGTTTCATAAGCCTGCGCCAGCGCCAAAGGCGAACCGCGCGTTCCGATTTTCAAAGGGTCAGTCGGGGTAGGTAAAGTAGTGGTCATAAAAACACTCCTATACCTGTGAACTTTGCCTTACAACTCTTGTGCCTCACCCATTTCGCGGTGCATTGTCGCCCCAACACAGTTTAGGACCTAAAACCGTATCATGACGACCCAAAAAACCATCCTGCGCGCACTGGCGGGCGAAACCCTTCCGACACCTCCCATTTGGATGATGCGCCAAGCTGGCCGATATTTGCCAGAATATCGCGCAACCCGCGCACAGGCAGGTGACTTTCTGTCCCTGTGCTACAACCCCGAACTGGCGGCAGAGGTTACGCTACAACCGATCCGCCGTTACGGCTTTGACGCGTCTATTCTGTTTGCAGATATCTTGCTGGTGCCTCAGGCGCTTGGCGCAGATCTGTGGTTTGTCACAGGCGAAGGACCACGCCTTTCAACCATCACAACGCAGGCGGAATTGGATAAGCTGAAACCAGCGACTGACATTCACGAACACCTCTCCCCGATCTATGAAACCGTCAAAATCCTATCTCGCGAATTGCCATCGGAAACCACATTGATCGGGTTTGCTGGCGCCCCTTGGACAGTAGCTACCTATATGATCGCAGGCCAAGGCACGCCAGATCAGGGGCCAGCCCATGCGCTAAAGGCTGAAAACCGCGCGGTGTTTGATGGGCTGATGGACCGCATCACCCAAGCCACCATCTCTTATCTGCAGATGCAGATCGACGCAGGGGCCGAGGTCGTGAAGCTCTTCGACAGTTGGGCGGGGTCCTTAAAGGATCAAGATTTCCTCGACTATTCTATTAAGCCGATGGCCCAAATCACTGCGGCGTTGAAGGCATCCCATCCTCATACACCCGTCATCGCCT
>CAYWIR010000368.1:0-3115 GCA_964458375.1 uncultured Neptunicoccus sp. | reverse complement strand
CATTTTTAAAAACCTTCCACGCCTCATTCGCATTCGCAGCCGCAGTCGCAGTCGCAGCCGCAGTCGCAGCCGCATTCGCAGTCGCAGGTGCAGGCGCAGGCGCAGTCGCAGGCACATTCGCAGTCGCATTCGCAGCCGCATTCACAGCCGCATATTTCGACAGACAGTATAGATTTTTTGTCGTTCAGATTGTTTTTATTCTTTTCCTTCTTGCGCTTTACACAGTAACGGCACAGCATTTTTGGAACCCAACAAACGCAGACCGCGCCGCCTACTTACTAACCTTCCTCGCCATCCTGCCCGCCTTTAACGCCCTCGCCGATTTCGCCTCCATCGGCCTCACCCGCTATCTCCTTCGCAAGGGTCTAAATGGGCTCACATGGCGCGAAGCCTTGCTCGATCTGTTTGGCGGTCTCATCATCTTTGGTCTGCTCGGCTGCACGCTCATCACCTATTTCCATCTGGTCTACACACCAGATGGTCCGATCCTTAACATCGCGGGCCTGTTCAACGATCTTGAAACCCACCCCGCCGATATGTGGTGGCTCGCCATCATGCTCGGCTCCACCCTGATCCCCACCCTGATCCATGCCGCCATCGGCATTTCAACACTGTGCCTTCAACGGCCAGAAAAACTCCGCGCATGGATTGTGAAAAAACTGCAAAGTGATGTTCAAACCGACGGCTGGCACGGCAGCCTTGCCATCACAACCATGACCGTCGTGTCTCTGTGGATTCCCGTCCTAATTTTCTACTATCTCTACCTCGCCACCCACGGCTGGCTCCTAAAAGCCCCCATCGCTTTCTTCCGCGCCTACGCCCAACTCATCGGCGCGCTTTAACCAAACCTCACCTCCAACCGATCCAACGCCCGCATCGCATTGTTCGCGCGCCAAACCGCGTCTCCGGCAGGCTCCACCACATCTACCAACTCGGCCAGCGCCCTCAGCACCGCAGCCCCCTCGGCCCGCGCGATATTCTGTCCCACACACATATGCACCCCGACGCCCAGCGCCAGATGCCCGCCCGCCTTGCGTGTGATATCAAACTGATCCGCGCGCTCAAACCGCGCCTCGTCCAAATTGGCCGCGCCCAGCACACACAAAATCTTGCTGCCTTCCGCGATCTTTACGCCCGCCACCTCCGTATCCACACAGGCCGTCCGACAGAACGCCGACACGGGGGATGTAAACCGCAGCACCTCATCAAACGCGCTCATCGCCAACGAAGGGTCCGCTTTCAACGCTGCAAACTGTTCAGGAAAGGCCGCCAAGGCCCAGATCGCATTCCCGATCCCCGTCACCGTGGTGTCAATCCCCGCAGACAAAAGCGACCGCACCAGCATCCCCGCTTCTGCCTCACTGACAAGCCCTTCATCCGCGCTCGCATAGATCGCCGCCCCCATACCATCCAGTGTCAAATGCTCCCGCTTACACTGCTCCACGACCCAAGGCATAATGTCAGGTCCCATTGCCATGGCCCGGCGCCGCTGTTCGTTGTCTGGACCCAGCGCATTAAACACCATCGAGCCATGGTCAACCAACTTGCGCCGATCCGATAGCTTCAGGCCAATTGCTTTGGGAAACACGGTTGTCGGATAGGTCTCCGCCAGATCTTCCACCGCTTCAATCTGCTCACGCTCCCGCAGCGCAGCAACCAAATCTCGCGCCTCTTTCGCAAACATCTCACGCAAATCCGCCACCGCCTTTGGGCTCAATGCACGTGTCAAAACCCGCCGCGTTCGATTGTGATAGGGGGGATCCACTTCCAAAATAATCGAATGTGGACGCCACGGCTCCTCAAGCGCAAAGTCTTGAACCCCAACGCCGCGCGACGACACAAATCGTTCGTGATCAGAAAACACCTCGCGCACCACGTCATAACGCCCGCAGGCAAGCATCGAATACTGCGTCAAATAGGAAAACGCGCCCCTGTCCCGCAATTCAGAATAATAAGGTTCTGGATTGGTCTGAATATCTGCACCGTAAGGATCAATGTCCCATGTCCGCACCCCCGCTGGCACCTCTATCGGCAAATGACCGTGTATCAAATCCATCGCAAATCCCTCCCCAGCCCACCGTGCAAGACCGCTGGCCACAGGTCAACCACCGGCCCAGCCCCTCTTTTTGGGTAAAATATCCAATTCCCAACCCCCGCCAAACCGCCTATACCCCGCAAGCATGAGCACAAATCCCCCAAACCTCCGCCCAGACCTCGCCCCTAAGGCGAAGATCACCGAAGCGGCCCGACCGAACCAACCTAAAATCGGCATGGTCAGCCTCGGCTGCCCCAAGGCGCTGGTGGATTCTGAACGCATCCTCACCCGCTTACGCGCCGAAGGCTATGCAATTTCCCCCGATTACGACGGGGCGGAAGCCGTCATCGTCAACACCTGCGGCTTTCTTGACAGCGCCAAAGCGGAATCCCTTGATGCCATCGGCGAGGCTCTACAGGCCAACGGCAAAGTCATCGTCACAGGTTGCCTCGGCGCTGAACCCGATTACATCCGCGAACACCATCCCCAAATCCTCGCTGTCACAGGCCCGCACCAATACGAACAGGTGCTCGACGCCGTACACACCGCCGTTCCGCCCAGCCCCGATCCGTTCGTCGATCTGCTGCCTGCGCAAAACGTCACCCTCACGCCACGCCATTACAGCTATCTCAAGATATCCGAAGGCTGTAACCACAAGTGCAAATTCTGCATCATCCCAGACATGCGCGGCCGCCTTGCCTCCCGCCCCGCCCACGCGGTTCTGCGCGAAGCAGAAAAGCTGGTGGATGCAGGCGTCAAAGAACTCCTCGTCATCTCCCAAGACACCTCCGCCTATGGGCTGGACCGCCGCCACGACCTTAACCCGTGGAAAGACGGCGAGGTGCGCTCCCACATCGTCGACCTCGCCCGCGAACTTGGCACCTTAGGCGCCCAAAATGAAGTGTGGGTCCGCCTCCACTACGTCTACCCTTACCCGTTTGTGCGCGACCTGATCCCGATCATGGCAGACCCGTCAAACGGCCTCCTGCCCTACCTCGACATCCCGTTTCAACACTCTCACCCAGATGTCCTGAAACGCATGGCCCGCCCCGCCGCCAGCGCCAAAACGCTCGATGAAAT
>CAYWIR010000367.1:0-3122 GCA_964458375.1 uncultured Neptunicoccus sp. | reverse complement strand
CTTACTATGGTAAGTTCGCGCAGTGGGTCGCCGACCAAGGCTTTGCGATCCTCACCTATGATTATCGCTCTGATGCAAATCCAAAGCGATCAGAAATTACCATGGCGGATTGGGGCATTCACGATCAAAACGCCGCCCTCAATACCCTTATCGATTTGTTCCCACAGATAGATATCCGCGTCATTGGTCATTCGCTTGGTGGCTTAACAACTGCTTTTCACGAAAACGCACATCGCATTTCTTCTTTCACCGCTGTCTGTTCTGGCCCCGCCTTTTGGCGGCGGGCCCCTTTTCCCCATAACCTGACGGCCGCAGTGTTTTGGTACGTTATGGGCCCACTTGGCATTCTCCTCACTGGCTCGGTTCCCTCTCGATTGCTCGGCACCCCACGCCCAATCGAAGCGGCGGCCTTCCGTCAATGGCGACGATGGTGTTGCAATTGGGATTTGCACAAACCCGATTGGGGCAAATCCCTACCAAATCCTGACTTGGATGCAGTCACCGCACGTCTAAACCTGATAGGTGTGTCCGACGATGGATTGGTTCCACCACATTGCGTCGCGGATCTAGCAAAATTCTATCCGAACGCAGACAGCCACTTTGAAACCGTCACACCAGCAGACGCGGGCATAGACGCCATTGGCCACCTGTCGATATTTCGCCCCAAATGCGCATCGCTCTGGCCAAAACTCCTCGGCTAGTTAAGTTAAGCGAAAGCACGACCAAAACAGGACACGATCATGCGCTTAGACGGAAAAACAGCTCTTATCTTTGGCGGCGGCCAAGCCCCAAGCGAACACCCCGATGCCCCCATGGGAAATGGTCGTGCCACCGCGCTCACTTTCGCGCGGGAAGGGGCCAAAGTCATGGTCGCGGATTACAACCCAATTGCAGCACAAGCGGTTGTCGATGAAATCAACGCAGCAGGCGGCACTGCCCAAGCGCAAACCTGTGATGTAATGCGGGAAGACGATATCCTTGCCGCCATTACGGCCACCACACAGGCATGGGGCAAGCTCGATATCCTGCACAACAACGTCGGCCTCTCCATCGAAGCTGGCGATGCGGATATAACAGAAATCACGTCAGATGCGTTTGATCACATTATGGCGCTAAACCTTCGGGCAATGGTGCTCGCCGCCAAACACGCGCTCCCGATCATGCGCCAGCAACAATCTGGCGTGATCTTGAACATTTCGTCCATTGCCGCCACCGAAACTTACCCTTGGGTCGGGTACAAAGCCTCAAAGGCCGCAATCCTTGCCCTGACCGAACAACAAGCCATTCAAAACGCCGAATACGGGGTGCGATCCGTCGCCATCCAACCGGGCATGATCGACACAGTTATGGCCGTCGATGCCCGCGCCAAAGCATGGAACCAATCCCGCGAAAAGGTGGCCGCCACACGCGCAGCCAAGGTGCCAATGGGCCGCCAAGGAACTGCACAAGACGTGGCCAATGCCGCCCTATTTTTGGCATCCGACGAAGCCAGTTTCATTTCGGGGGTTTCTTTGCGCGTAGATGGCGCATCTGGTTGCCGCATCGGCTAATCCATGCGGTGTCGCAAGCTATTCCACAACCACGCGCACCGCTTTGGAAAAGCCTGACGCATCAATAACGGAAATGGTCAAAAACCCAGGGCCAGAAATTGCCACATCCGCCTGCCGCTCAAAACTCTCCACCACAACAGGCACCCCATTGGCAAGCCATGTGAACGGCGGCACCCCCTTATCCACCTTTGCGATCAACGTGTCATCGGCAACCAACAGCAACCGCGCCCCATCAGGGGGGAACGTAATGTCTGGCCCGTTGGCTTGGCGCGTGGCACCCGGTCTGCGGAACTGCTGCAGCCGCGGTGGCAGTTGCTCTGTCGTCACTGTCAGCGCCTCATCTGGCGGGGGCAAAAGGGGCGCAAACTTTGGCTTGATCGCTGCAAAAACATCAAACAAAACGGGCGCTGCCAATTCCGCCCCCAACTCCCCGGGCATTGCAGCCCCATCGGCACGGCCCAACCAAACGCCAACTGTATGCCGTCCATCAAACCCAATGGCCCAAGCATCACGATGCCCATAGGATGTTCCCGTCTTAAAGGCCACCGCATCACGAACAGACCCTTGTGGTGGCGCAACGCCCGACAGAATGTCGGCAACATACCATGCCGCAACACGGTTCAGAACGGGTGGACGAACCTTGATGTCTTGCACATCATTCGCGTCAAACACCAATGGCACCGCTTCACCGCCCCGCGCGATGCTGGCATATATCGCCATCAAATCTGTCAACCGCATCCCAATACCACCAAGCCCAATGGCCAGCCCCGCCGCCCGCTTCGTTGGCAGCTTCGGATCAGCCCCCGCGCGCTTCATCCGCGCCATTAAAATACTCGGCTCAATCGCTTCCAGCAGCGAAACCGCTGGGATGTTCAAAGACAGTTGCAAGGCCTCACGCAGGCGCACTTGGCCCCGATAACTGTTGTCAAAATTCTGCGGTGCATAAGGACCAAACCGAATAGGGCCATCGTTGATAATCGTCTCCGGATGGGCCACACCCGCATCAAACGCCAAGCCATAGATCAGCGGCTTCAATGTGGACCCGGGGGAACGCACAGCCTGCGTCATATCCACAAACCCATTACGGGCCACATCCAAATAATCAGGCGATCCAACGCTAACCAACACCGCGCCCGTATGATGATCCACGACCATCACCGCCCCAGACAACGCTGCATGCCGCCCCACCACATAACGCGCCAACAGGGCCTCCGCCTTGGTTTGCATCTCTTGATCCAACGTCAAACGATGCCGCAGCACATGGGGGGCGTTTCCCACCACCCTTTCAGTCAAATGTGGTGCCAGAAACTCAAACGTGTTGCGTTTCACGGGCACCGCCTCTTGTTTCGCCGCACGCGCTGCCTCGGCTGTCAAAGCCTTGGCCCGAACGCCCCGCTGCAAAACCCGATCCCGCGCCATTTTCGCACGATCCGCATGCCGATCTGGGCGGCGGGCTTCTGGGGATTGGGGCAGTGCCACCAGTAACGCCGCCTCTGCATCTGTCAGGCGGATCGGCTCTTTTTGAAAATACGTCAGACTGGCTGCGCGAACCCCTTCAATGTTGCCCCCAAA
>CAYWIR010000366.1:0-3124 GCA_964458375.1 uncultured Neptunicoccus sp. | reverse complement strand
AACACCGCCACCAAAACAATGGCCGTCGAACTTGCTCCCTTTGGTGTGCGTGTCAACGCGCTTAACCCTGTTGCTGGCGAAACGCCGCTTCTGGCAAGTTTCATGGGCGAAGACACCCCGGAACGCCGCGCCGCGTTCCTCTCCACCATCCCGTTAGGGCGCTTTTCCACCCCCGAAGATATGGCCAACGCCGCAACCTATTTGTGTTCAGATGAGGCCAGCATGATCACAGGGGTCTGCATGGAAGTTGACGGTGGTCGTTGTATCTGATGACACCTGGTCCCAAGAACCTCATCACAGACGTACCTGGCTTGCGGGTCGGCAACGCCCAGGACGATACACTCAAATCTGGCAGCACAGTCCTTTTGGGTGACAAACCCTTCATTGCCTCTGTTGAGGTTATGGGGGGCGCTCCTGGCACCCGCGAAACGGATCTACTCGCACCCGATAAAATGGTCGAAGCCATTGACGCTTTGGTCCTTTCAGGGGGCTCCGCCTTCGGCCTTGATGCAGCCACTGGTGTTCAAGAACGCCTCCGCCAAGACGGGCGTGGCTTCGCGCTTGGTCCGGCCGTTATTCCAATCGTCCCAGCCGCGATCATTTTTGATCTGCTGAACGGCGGTAACAAAGATTGGGACCGCAATCCCTATTACGATTTGGGTATGCAAGCCTACGACGCCGCCACCGAAGACTTCGAAATCGGCACCACAGGTGCAGGCACAGGTGCATTGACCGCAATGCACAAAGGTGGCCTCGGCTCGGCATCCTTCACCCTCGACAGCGGCCACACCGTCGGTGCCCTTGTTGCCGCCAACCCCATCGGCGCGGTCACGCAACCAAACACGAAACACTTTTGGGCCGCTCCGTTCGAAATCGACGGCGAATTTGGCGGTCTTGGTCCGGCAAACGTATCTGGTATCACAGCCCCAGAACCGAGCCGCAAAGTAGCCGCCATGGCAAAACTTGGCCGCGTTCCACACGCCGCGCCCACCAACACCACAATCGCTATCATCGCCACCGATGCACCATTAACCAAGGCCGAATGCAAACGCCTTGCAACGGCTGCGCATGACGGCATGGCCCGCGCAATAATGCCAAGCCATACGCCCCATGACGGCGACCTGATTTTTGCGCTGTCAACAACGCCGCGCACATCAGAACCCGCTGCCGACCTCATGACACTCGGTAATGCTGCCGCACACTGCATTGCCCGCAGCATTGCGCGCGCGGTCTACCACGCTACACCCGCCGAAAATGACCTACTGAACACATGGTCCGAGGAGACATAATGCCCACACTGCCGCGCCCAGATGTTGATCTTTACTATGAAATCTCAGGCGAAGGACCGCCACTGCTGTTGATCCCTGGCATGCTATCTGACAGCGCCACTTGGCTGCCATTGCTCCCGTTTTTAGAACCACATTACACCCTGATCCGCGTCGACAACCGCGCCACGGGGCGGATGCAAGACTGCGGCCCCTTCACGCTGCCCGATTGCGCCGCCGATATCGCAGCACTTGCCGATCACCTTGACCTCAAAAACCTACATGTCATGGGCCATTCTATGGGTGGCTACCTCACCCTCATGCTCGCCGATCTTATTCCAGACCGCCTTGCCTCCCTTACACTGCTGACATCTGCCGCCGCCAACGGCCACCGCAATTTCATCCTCTTCCAACACGCTCTACGTCTCTACCAAGACCCCAACTTGCCCGCGGGCTTCTGGCTCAAAAATCTCTTCCCTTGGTTGATGTCACCGAGCTTCTTTGCCAATCCTGCAAACCTTGAAAACGCCGTGAACGCCTCTTTGGGCTATCCATTTGCGCAAACAGCCGCGTCGATGGAACGCCAGACAATGGCCCTGACGGGGTTCAAAAACCGCGATCCCGAAACCCCGCTGCCCTGCCGTGCCCAAGCCATTCTCGGCGACCGCGATCTGCTGTTTCCAGAACCAGACGCCCGCGCCGCACTGGCACCAATCCCAAATCTAGAGATCACAACCATCAAAAACGCCGCCCACTCCATCCACTGGGAACAACCCGCAGATGTGGCACAGGCGTTGATGAAATTCACCAACGCCTAAGCTCTTTTTGTTTTTCAAATATCCGCGCCGCAGGCACCCGCGCTTTGCGTCGGCTTTGCCAAAGGCAAAACGAACGGAATGCGCTCATAATAATGACCGCGCAGCGGTCACTATCAAATTACGGGAAACCTAGAGACCCAAGCAATGCCGCATAATCGCTTTTTGCGCATGCAGACGGTTCTCTGCCTCATCAAAAATCACCGAATGCGGACCATCCATCACAGAAGACGTGGCCTCTTCTTCGCGATGTGCAGGCAGACAATGCATAAACAACGCATCCTCTTTTGCATGGCTCATCAGCGCATCATTCACCTGATAAGACCGCAGCAAATTGTGACGCCGCTCCTTGGTCGATTGACTGTCGTGCATAGACACCCATGTATCCGCCACAACCAAATCCGCACCCTGCACTGCTTTTTCGGCATCGCGCTCAATATCCACGCGTACACCCGCTTGACGTGCCAATCCCACGAACTCCGCTTCTGGGTCGAGCTGTTCTGGCCCCGTGAACGTCAGATCAAAGCCAAACTGACCCGCCGCATGTAAGAAGGACGCACAAACGTTGTTGCCATCCCCACACCAAACGACTTTTTTGCCCTTAATCGACCCACGATGCTCTTCATAGGTCATCACATCTGCCATGATCTGACAGGGGTGCGTGCGATCCGTCAGCCCGTTGATCACAGGCACATCTGAATACTCTGCCATTTCCAACAGCACGCTTTCATCGAAGGTTCGGATCATGATCAAATCTACATACCGCGACAGAACCCGCGCCGTATCCGCAATTGTTTCACCATGACCCAACTGCATATCCGTACCTGACAACACCATTGTCTGCCCGCCCATCTGGCGCACGCCCACATCAAAGGAAATCCGCGTCCGTGTGGATGGTTTTTCAAAGATCAGCGCAACCATCTGGCCCGCCAGCGGTTGTTCAGGATCAGGTGTGCCCTTTGGCAATCCCGCCCGCGTATTTTTCATCTGCTGCGCTTGATCAAGAATGCCCCGCAACGCAACTGGATCGGTTTTATGAATGTC
>CAYWIR010000365.1:0-3142 GCA_964458375.1 uncultured Neptunicoccus sp. | reverse complement strand
AAATTAGTAGGTAACGGTTGTTTGGATCGCGTTTTCCAACATCACGTAAGCCCAGCTGTCTGCGTGGCCACGGTCGCGGATTTCTGCAAGCTGTTCTTTGGCGCCGTCCATGTTGCCATCGGCAACCATGCCTTGGCCCATGTAAGAGCGCGCGAGGATGTAATCTGGGTTAATCTCCAGCGCGCGGGCGTAATATTCCATCGCAATGGCGGTGCGGCCGAGTTTACGGTTGGAAAAGCCGAGATAGTTCAAAATGCGCGGATCGTCTTGGTTTTCAGCAAGGTGAAGAAGGTGGATCGCATGATCAAACTTGCCGTCATAGGCCAAGTTGCGAGCGTTCACGAACAATGTGTCATCGTCAAACATGCCACGGGAGGCTTCGACACATTTCTTCTTTTTCTTGTCGAGCACCATGCCTTTTTTCTTACAGGATTTTTCGGTCACTGTTGGGGTGCTGCTACCGGCTGCAAAAGCGCCGCTTGCAACGGAAAGGCTGACCATCGTTGCGGTAACTAAGGGTAAAAACTTCATCTTTGTGCTCCTTCAATGTGCGGGGGGATGTCCCGCTAAGTGTTGTTTGTTCCCACGAAGGCCAAATTTTGGCTGGGGATAAGCAGGATTGTGATCGGGTTCCTGAGTTAGGTGTCACGTTGCTTATAGGTCTTATTCGGCATGACAGATCATAAGGTTCAAAAAAAATTCTAAGGGGCCAAATTATTTAGGAATGCTTAGGCACGTAATCCCCCCGGCAGTCACGGGCATGCCGAGTGCGCTGTTGGGGCGATGTTTGTGAGAGCGCTATTTACAGTGCAATGCCCTGGTATCAGCAGGTCAAAACGGGTTGTTTTAAGGTTGATTTTGAAAACCCAATATTTTTTTGAACCTTATCAAAATTGGCCCGACTAATTTTCAGAACTCACACGTTGAGGGGCAAAAACAGGTTCTCTGATTGCCAACAGTTGGCAAGAAAATCTGAACCGTCACCTCGGCAGACACAACATAAACATGAAAGAACACCCAATGGATCCAATTAACGGCACTGAAGAAAACGACATCCTGAATGGCACGCTGGAGGATGATATCATCAATGGCTTGGGCGGTGATGACACGCTGTTCGGCAGCGAGGGTGCTGACGAAATGAATGGCGGAGAAGGGTTCGACACGGTCGATTATTCGGGCTCTGCATCGGGGATAAATCTTGCGGGGAATGTCTTCGTGGGCGGCGATGCTGACGGGGACATATTGTCATCAATTGAAAAGGTCATTGGGTCTGGTTTCACAGACTTTGTGCGCTTTAATAAAAGAACTGAATTTTCGGAGTTCCATGCCGGGGACGGAGATGACGGGTTTGAATTTAGGGATAAATTCGGAGGAGTTAACAACAGCCCCGTGACGGTATTTGGTGGTGCGGGGACTGACAAATTTGTCTTTTTTAATGTTGGCCTCGACGAGTCGGCACTCATCGGTTCAGTTTTTGACGGAGGAGAAACTGCTGATGACAACGATAGATTTGAAATAATGGGAAGCGGCATCTTCGATTTCACCCAAGCCACTTTGACCGGTTTTGAGAGCCTGATTTTTGCGGGCAACCTTGACAACTACTTTGTGACTTTTACAGACGAGCAATTTAGCCAATTTGAGTTCGTGCGGACGAGAAGAAGGGGTGATCTTGAGATCACCATCGAAATGGGTGAGCAGAACAGCATCGACCTGTCTGGGTTGGCTACAAATGGCGGCAACGCGACACCACAGGATTTTTTCATCATCGGCGACGAGGATGCAGAGCAACTGATAGGTTCTAACCGCGGCGATCATATCGAGGGCAATGGCGGGAATGACAGCTTGGATGGTGGAGATGGCGTTGACATTGTAGACGGCGGCGAAGGCGACGACAGCCTGAATGGTGGCGCTGGAGACGATGTGATGATTGGTGGTGCGGGTGTTGATTTCATCGATGGTGGTCAGAACTTTGATACGGTCAGCTATGCCTTTGATACGGCGGGCGTGATCGTCAATCTTGACAGCGTGGAGCGGCTTGGCCTGGCATCCAACCGCGCGTTGGACGGGTCTGGCAGCATCGACACGTTGCGTGCCATCGAATTTGTGGACGGGTCGGCATTTGCTGATGTGATTTATGGCAGTGACAAGCGCAACAACCTAAATGGCGGCGCGGGCGACGACGAGCTCTTTGGGCGCGGCGGCGACGACTCCATGATCGGTGGTTTGGGCAATGACCTGCTGAACGGCGCGTCTGGCTTTGACACAGTAGACTACTCCAGCTCCACTGGCGCGGTCGATGTGAACCTCAGCACTGGCATCGCCGACGATGGGCTTGGCGGTACAGACACGCTGGTTTTGGTCGAAGCCGTAGTCGGCAGCGTGCACAATGACACCATTACTGGATCGGAAAAAAATGAAGAGTTTGAGGGCGGTTTTGGGGATGATTTCATCTTTGGCGGCGCAGGCAATGACCGGTTAGACGGTGGTGAAGGCAACGACACATTGAACGGCGACGACGACAACGATCGTCTGAACGGCAATGATGGCGATGACATGATGTTTGGCGGTGAAGGCGTTGACGTCTTTGACGGTGGGCTGGGCAATGACACTATGTTCGGTGGCAATGACGGCGACCGCATGTTTGGCCGCGATGGCAATGACGTTATGTTCGGCGGCAGCGGTATCGACATTCTGAATGGTCAGGAAGGCGACGATACTTTGCGCGGTGAAGGGGACCGCGACTTCCTGCGCGGTGGCGCAGGCAATGATACGCTGGAAGGTGGCGAAGGCGATGACCGTATCGATGGCGGTACGGAAATTGATGTGGCCGTGTATCTTGGCGCGTTCGAAGACTACGAAGTCATCGTGCGGGACAATGGCTTGGTCAGCGTGCGAGATTTGAATTTGGCGGATGGCGATGAGGGCTTTGACCTGATCACCAACGTCGAACAATTGCAGTTCGCTGATATCGCATTTGATCTTGTTTAGGACAGTGACCGTAAAAATTGCGGGTAAAAGTACCTAGGATTGCTTAGGCACATGATCGCCCCAACAGACACCGGCTTGCCGCGTGCTCTGTTGGGGCGGTGTTTGTGAGAGCGCTATTTACAGTGCAATGCCCTGGTATCAGCAGGTCAAAACG
>CAYWIR010000364.1:0-3161 GCA_964458375.1 uncultured Neptunicoccus sp. | reverse complement strand
ACATTCACCTTGGATCGCAGAAGGCGCACATGCGCTGGAACTCGGCCCAGCGCACGACACAGCCATTGGCCTCCACGCTGCCCTTTGTCGCATTTTCCGCGCAGCCAGCGATGACCGTCGCCTCGATGTGCTCAAAGCGCATCCAGACCTCGCAGGCAAACTTGCCGCCGCAAAACAACTCACCGCCGAAAGCACGTCAGAACAAGCCTCCGCAGGCCTTGACGCTTTGACAGATGAAGAACGCGCAACCTTCCAAGCGCTCAACGCCGAATACACCTCAAAGTTTGGCTTCCCCTTCATCATCGCGGTAAAGGGCCTGACCAAGGACGATATCCTCAACGCGTTCAAAATCCGTCTCCACAACACCCGTGACGCCGAACTGACCACCGCCTGCAAGCAGGTTGAACGCATTGCCCTTCTCCGCCTCACGGATTTGCTGCCATGACCGAATATTACACACCCAAGGGCGGCCTTCCGCCCCAGACCCAGATCATGACGGACCGCGCCGCATTCACGAATTCCTACGCCGTGATCCCCAAAGGCACCCTGATGGATATCACCACCAGCCAGCTGCCCCATTGGGACAAAACCCGCGCATGGATCATTGCGCGACCCCTGACAGGATTTGCCGAAACCTTCTCCCATTACATTATGGAGGTCAGCGAAAACGGCGGCTCCACGCGCCCCGACACCGACCCAACCGCCCAATCGGTGCTGTTCGTCGTATCTGGCGAAATCAAAGTTACGCTTTCGGGTGAAACTCACGTCCTTAAGGAAGGCGGATACGCCTATCTCCCCGCAGGCACAGACTGGACCCTTGCGAACGCCAAAGCCGACGCAGCCACCTTCCACTGGATCCGCAAACGCTATCAACCCGTCGATGGCATTGACGCCCCGACCCCGTTTTTCACCAACGAACAAGACGTCGCCCCAAATGTCATGGCCAACACTGACGACTGGTCCACAACCCGTTTTGTAGAACCTGACGACCTGCGCCACGACATGCACGTCAACATTGTGAACTTCAAACCTGGCGGCACCATTCCCTTTGCAGAAACCCACGTCATGGAACACGGGCTATATGTTTTGGAAGGCAAAGCCGTCTATCGGCTCAACACCGATTGGGTTGAGGTCGAAGCAGGCGATTACATGTGGCTCCGCGCCTTTTGCCCACAAGCCTGCGTCGCCGCTGGACCTGGCCCATTTCGGTATCTACTCTACAAAGACGTTAACCGCCACGCGAGCTTTCTATGACGATCCGTACCGAACCGCTCACCGCATCCGCTTTCGCCCCTTACGGCGATGTGCTTGCGGCGGATTCGGAACAGCCCAAACAGATCAACCAAGGAAATTGCGAACGCCACCATGACCTCGCCAAACTCGATGTCACAGACGGTTGCGCTGGTGTATCGATATTCAAGGCTAAACCGCGCAGCCTACCCTATAAACTCGACCTGTTAGAACGGCACCCCGATGGCGCGCAGACCTTTATCCCGATGACACAACACCCGTTTCTAATCATCGTCGCCTCGGATGATCAGGGCACCCCATCCGATATCCGCGCCTTCATAAGCAATGGCGCTCAGGGCATCAACTTTCACAAAAACACATGGCACGGAGTCCTCACACCACTCCACGCCCCCGGACTTTTCGCTGTTGTGGACCGCATTGGACGCGGTCCCAACCTAAAAGAGCACTGGCTCGAAACCCCCGTCACAATCGAGGAACACAGCCAGCAACCAAACCGCGCGTAAGACGCGGTCACCATAGTGGGATACCACAAACCATCAGAAGAGGGACTAACATGACTGACACTTCCATCGGCACTCCGGAACAACTCCGCGATCCAAATTACACACCACCACTCGCCAAAGCGGTTCCGCTTGGCATTCAACACGTTCTGGCGATGTTCGTCTCGAACGTAACACCCGCGATCATTATTGCAGGGGTCGCTGGCTTTGGCTTTGGCGCACCGGGCATGGACATCGGCGCAATCGTCTATTTGATCCAAATGGCCATGCTCTTTGCTGGCGTTGCAACCCTGATCCAAACCATCGGCATTGGCCCTGTAGGTGCGAAACTGCCAATCGTACAGGGCACCTCTTTTGCCTTCTTGCCCGTTATGATCCCCGCAATGGTTGGCGCAGGAACTGCGGGCCTTGGTGGTTTGATGGCAGGCGTCATGATCGGCGGCCTGTTCCACGCTTTTCTTGGCCTTTTCGTCGGCAAAATCCGCTTTGCCCTGCCTCCACTGGTCACGGGCCTGATCGTCTTGATGATCGGCCTCGCGCTTATCAAAGTTGGCATTCAATACGCAGCTGGCGGCGCTGGCGACTTCAACATGTCCAAACCCACATGGGGCGGGATGACCAACTGGTTCCAAGCAGGTGTCGTTATCGTCGTCACACTGGCGTTGAAATTCTTCGCCCGTGGTTTGCTGTCAGTTTCCGCAGTCCTGATCGGCTTGATCGCAGGTTACATCGTGGCCTTTGCCATGGGTGGCGTGAACTTGTCTGGTGTAGGAAACGCAGGTTGGTTCGCTCTGCCAAGCCCATTCAAGTTCGGCTTTGAAATCAACTGGGCCATTATCATCGGCATGTGTCTGATGGCATTCATTTCAGCCATTGAAACAGTTGGCGACGTATCAGGCATCACCAAAGGTGGCGCAGGGCGCGAAGCAACAGACGCCGAAGTCACAGGCGCTACATTCGCGGATGGTCTCGGCTCCGCCATTGCGGGCGTGTTCGGCTCCTTGCCAAACACATCCTTCTCGCAAAACGTTGGTCTTGTGGCGATGACGGGCGTTATGTCCCGCCACGTTGTCACCATCGGCGCGATCTTCCTGATCATCTGTGGTTTGATCCCGAAAGTGGGCGCAATCATCAACACCGTGCCAATCCAAGTTTTGGGCGGCGGTGTGATTGTCATGTTCGGCATGGTCGCAGCCGCTGGCGCGTCTATGCTGTCCGATGTGAACTGGAACAGCCGCAACATGGTTATCTTCGCTGTGTCCCTGTCAGTAGGCCTCGGCCTGCAACAGGTGCCAGACGCCATGGCGTTCCTCGGCTCTACAGCAAAAATCCTGATGACCTCAGGCCTCCTGCCAGCTGCGTTCTTGGCGATTGTCCTGAACTTGGTTCTGCCAGAAGACCTCGGCTAAA
>CAYWIR010000363.1:0-3167 GCA_964458375.1 uncultured Neptunicoccus sp. | reverse complement strand
CCGAAGCAGAGGCCACAGAAACAGACGCCCCTGCACCCGAAGAAACACCTGCCGAAGATGCAGAAGCCCCTGTTGAAGCAGCGTCAGAAGATGATGCAGCCGCTGAAACAGACGCAGACGAAACTAACACAGATGCAGAAGATGGCGCTGACAAAGCAGCCAAAGAAACCGTCGCCGAAGAAGACGCCAAAGACGAAGACGACAGCGACGAACACGCTCGCGCAGAATTCCGTCCACGCAAACCGCGTCCGCGCCGCTACAAAATTCAAGAAGTGGTAAAAGTACGCCAAATCCTTCTGGTTCAAGTGGTCAAAGAAGAACGCGGCAACAAGGGCGCTGCCCTCACCACATACCTCTCTCTCGCAGGTCGGTACTGCGTTTTGATGCCAAACACCGCACGCGGTGGCGGCATTTCACGCAAAATCACCAACGCACCTGACCGCAAGAAGCTCAAAGAAATCGCTGGCGAAATCGAAGTGCCAGAAGGCGCAGGTCTGATCATTCGCACCGCAGGGGCGAAACGCACCAAAACCGAAATCAAACGCGATTACGAATATTTGCTGCGCCAATGGGAACAGGTCCGCGACCTGACACTGAAATCCATTGCACCCGCAGGGATCTACGAAGAAGGCGACCTGATCAAACGCTCCATCCGCGATCTCTACAACCGTGACATCGACGAAATCCTCGTCGAAGGCGATGCAGGGTTCAAAGTGGCCAAAGACTACATGACCATGCTCATGCCAACCCGCGTGGACCGTGTAAAACACTACCGCGAAACACTGCCCCTGTTCTCGCGCTTTCAGGTGGAAACCTACCTCGACGGTATGTTCAACCCGACTGTGCAACTGAAATCAGGCGGCTACATCGTCATTGGCATCACCGAGGCGCTCGTCGCCATCGACGTAAACTCAGGCAAAGCCACCAAAGAAGGCTCGATCGAAGACACCGCCGTACGCACCAACCTCGAAGCCGCAGAAGAAGTGGCACGCCAGTTGAAACTGCGCGACCTTGCGGGCCTGATCGTCATCGACTTCATCGACATGGAAGAGCGCCGCAACAATTCTGCCGTTGAAAAACGCATGAAGGACCGTTTGAAAAACGACCGTGCGCGCATCCAAGTGGGCCGCATTTCTGGCTTTGGCCTGATGGAAATGTCCCGCCAGCGCCTGCGCCCCGGTATGCTAGAAGCGTCAACTCAGCCCTGCCCCCATTGCCACGGCACTGGCCTTGTTCGCTCAGACGATTCCATGGCGCTTTTGATCCTGCGCGAACTGGAAGAAGAAGGAACACGCAAACGCTCCCGCGAGGTGCTGGTCACTGCGCCTGTTCAAATCGCCAACTACCTGTTGAACGAAAAGCGCGAACATATCACCATGCTCGAAGCACGCTACGGCATGGCCATTCGCATCGAATCTGATCCACATATGATCAGCCCAGATCACAAGATGGAGAAGTTCAAATCTTCCTCCCGCCGCATTCCAAAGGCCCCAGCACAGGCCGCTGTCACGATTGACAGCATCGAGCCTTTCACACTCGAAGAAGACGCGGAAACAACGCCAACACCAGAGGCATCAAACGAAGACCAGCCTAAGAAAAAGCGCCGTCGTCGTCGTCGTCGCGGAGGCAAAGATCGCAACGAAAACCAAGGTGGCGAGGCGCAAAACGCCGAAACCGCAAACGCGGAAGCAGCAAACGGTGACGCAGCAAACGGTGAAACCACACCTGTTGAAGCAGCCGATGCAGGCGCAAGCGAAGCAAAACCAGATGCAGAACCAGCACCTGAGGCGGAAGCTGCGGAAGAAAAGCCAAAGAAATCGCGCTCAACTCGTCGTCGCTCTCCGAAGAAAAAGGATGACGACAAGGCCGAAAATAAGGTCGCAGAAGCAGACGCCCCCGCTGAAGCCACAGCAGATGCAGAGGCCACAGCCGAAGCAACGCCAGACGCTGAAGAGGCCCCTGCAAAGCCGAAACGCAAACCGCGTACTCGCAAGCCTTCTGCCAAGAAGCTGGCCGAGGAAGCCGCAGCCGCCGAGGCCGCAGCAGCAGCCGAAACAGAGGCAGCACCAGAGGCCGAAGCAAAGTCAGAGCCTGTTGATATCCCAATCGAAACAGCGCCAGAACCCACAACTGAACCTGTGGTCGAAGAGGCCGCACCAGTGGAACCCGCGCCTGAAGCGAAACCTGAAAAGCCAAAGCCGAAACGCTCTGGCTGGTGGTCACGCGCCACGGGCAAAGGCTAATCAAATCAAAGGGCTGATCCAACGGATCGGCCCTTTTTTTGTCCCCCTTAACTCCCCTACAAACGCTCAGGCCCACCCCCGCAACGTAACGTGATATCTGCCAGTAAGCCTCTAGCCTGAAACGAGGATTGCACCACACCCCCCGTTCCACTACTGCTATTCCATGACCCGTTCATTCATCCTTTTGGGCCTGCTCTGCTGGAGCATCCCCGCCACAGCGGACACCCTCCACTGCACAGGTAGCCACCCCAACTGGCAGGCTGAACTCGACGGATCAAACGCCACATTCACACTCCGAGAACGCAAAAACGACTATACAGTCGAACTCGTGACAACCGCAAAAAACGACCCAGATACAACAGCCTACACCCTGATTGGTGCAGTCGACACGGCCATTTTGATCGTACACCCTGGCCGTTGCAACACCGCCGATCACGTCGCACATGTACTGACCCAAGAACGCTCCGAAGCCATTCTCCTAACGGGCTGTTGCCGCCTGCCCCCTGAATGATCCAGCCATGACAGAACCCCAATCGCAACCCATCAAAGCCGCCGTTTTCATGATCGGCGCTATGGTCTCTTTCACTGCCATGGCCGTGGCAGGGCGCGAACTTGCAGGCACGCTCGATACCTTTGAAATTATGATGTACCGCTCCTTTATCGGGCTGATCATCGTCCTCACCGTTGCCAGCGCAACAGGCACGCGATCCGAAATTTCCACCAACCGCCTCGGCCTTCACACGATCCGCAACATCTTTCACTTCACAGGCCAAAACCTCTGGTTCTATGCGCTGATCTATATCCCCCTGTCACAACTCTTCGCCTTTGAATTCACCAACCCGCTTTGGATCGCGATCCTTGCCCCGTTCCTGCTCGGCGAAACCATGACCCGCACGCGCATCTTCGCCTTCTTGCTCGGCTTCA
>CAYWIR010000362.1:0-3174 GCA_964458375.1 uncultured Neptunicoccus sp. | reverse complement strand
CAAACGACCCACCGAGGAGGCCAATACGCTGACCTTGGGTGGCAAAGGGGAAGGGGGCAGTCATTGCGGAAATGTCATTTCAAAACACTGGAACAAGGCTTTAAAGTTTTTGCCCATTTTCCACCTAGGTCCGATTTGGACAACTCCGCAATAAGCGTCGATCTGCCCTTCCCTTGCACCTTGCCATTGCGCGTCACAAACGCTCCCATCCCATGCGCTGCAAGGTAAACTGGCTTATAAGTCGGACGCCCCATAGACTTGACCCGCTCACACAAGGCTTTGAAAAAAGGCCCCTTCTCTTGCACAGCACGCGAAGCGAACGCTCGGATATCTTGTCCCGTTTTGTTTGAAGTTTGGTTCAACGCCTCAATCATCAACACTTGGATACCTTGATGCGCAGTACGATCTTTAACTTGTTGGCCATCGTAAGAACCATAGATGTTGATCATAAAAAATGCTGTGGCAGCATTTTCAATTTGTTTGCGTTTCGCACATGCAATTAAAGCACCCGCATAATCCGCTGGTGAATACTTGGGGGACAGTTCGTCAATCGACAAACACCCGAGTCGATGCGTCGCCTTCAGGTTGTCTGGGTGTGAAACATTACTGACCTGAGCTAAACCTACGGACGGGATTAGCGCGATACATGACACAAACAAAATGATGTCCAAAAATTTCACAATACCATCCTCAAAACTACGGCGTTAAAGTTCTCTCATAACAAGGAATTCTAATAGATCATATTGAACTTTTTACCACCCATCCACATACCGCCCACTCGGCACACATGCCCCCGCCGTTGCAAACGCCCGATCCACCACATCCCGCGTCTGTGCAGGGTCAATCACCGCATCAAACTCCAACTGGCTTGCCGCGTTCAGCGCCTTGCCCTTTTCGTACAACTCATCAACCAAACGCTGATACTCTGCCTCCCGCTCGGCCTCGTCTTCAATCGCCGCCAAATGGTCGCG
This sequence comes from uncultured Neptunicoccus sp., assembly GCA_964458375.1. Taxonomy (GTDB): domain Bacteria; phylum Pseudomonadota; class Alphaproteobacteria; order Rhodobacterales; family Rhodobacteraceae; genus Amylibacter. Next base: position 2,203 of record CAYWIR010000362.1, on the reverse strand, counting down.
ATGCCCTAACTTTACCGCACCTTCTAACCCCATTGCCCCGACCTCACCTGTTGGCCAAGCCGCGCACAAATGCGGCCGATCAAAACCGCCGCCCGCCATTGCCATCGCCCCAAGGCCATAGCCTTTGCGCAAAATCACCGTCACCAGCGGTTGCCCAAAATGCGCACCCGCCAGAAACAGCCGCGAAATATGCGCCACTTGTCCTGTGACCTCCACCTCTGGTCCCACCATGAAACCGGGGGTGTCGCAAAGCGTCAGCACAGGCACGCCCCACGCATCGCACAGCTGTAAAAACCGCGCGCCCTTGTCGCCCGCTTCCGCATCAATGGCCCCGCCCAAATGCAGTGGGTTGTTCGCCAGCACGCCAATGGCCCGCCCCTTGATCCGCGCAAACCCTGTGATCATGCCAGCACCAAACCCGCGCCGCATTTCCAGCCACGATCCATCGTCCACAATCTGTGGAATTGCTCCGCGCATGTCATAGGCTTTGGTGCGATCCGCAGGCACCACATCGCGCAACGCCTCATCGCTTCCGCTTTGCCCATCAGCATCTGCATTCAGCCCCAACAGAGCCTTCGCCGCTGCCACCGCCCCTGCCTCGTCCTCCGTCACCAAGTCATGCACACCATTCTTGGCCTGCACATCTGACGGCCCGATCTCGGTTGGTTTCACCACCCCCAAACCACCGCCTTCAATCATCGCAGGGCCACCCATCCCGACAAAGCTGTTTTTCGTTGCGATCCGCACATCGCACACGCCGTACAACGCGGCATTCCCCGCAAAACAATAACCTGCAACAATCCCGATCTTTGGCCCCTTATGGGCAGCGAAGCCGCGAAAAGACGTGATGTTCAACCCCGCCACAACAAACGCGGCCACGTCATAATCGTTTGGCCGCCCACCGCCGCCTTCGGCGAACAAAACGATCGGCAACCCGTCACGCCCTGCCACATCAATCAATCGGTCCATCTTTTTGTGATGATAAAACCCCTGCGTGCCTGCCAACACCATGTAATCCACCGCCATGGCCGCAACAGGCCGCCCCGCTACCATGCCAACACCGCAAATGATTCCATCCGCTTGCGTGCGCGCCTGCAACTCTTCTGCGTCTCGTTTTGATCGCTGCGCAGCCACCGCCAACGCGCCATATTCGACAAAACTACCGTCATCAAACAGGTCATCGATGTTTTCCCGCGCCGTGCGAAACCCTTTGGCGTGCCGCTTGGCCACAGCGTCCCCGCGCGCAGCATCGTCCAACAAGGCCATCCGCGCCTCATACTCCGCCATATCGGCACGACCCGCCTCAGCCATATCCGCAACGGCTGCAACCTCTGCCGCTTCAAACGTCACCAACGCCTCACCGCCCTGCAACTCCGCTCCCGCAGCAACATGCACCCCCGTCACACGCCCATCCATCGGCGCCCGCAAATCATGCCGCATCTTCATCAATTCGGTCGTGACAACCACAGCCCCCGCCGCCACCAGATCGCCCACCGCCACATGAACCTCCGCCACCAGCGCCGCATTTTCTGCCCGTAAAACTGTCATCACATCCCTCCCCAAAGTCCGTCCACCCACTCTGCGTAAACCAAAGCTCACAAATCAATGGCAAACGTTGGGTCAAAAACCCCACCCACCGCGATTGCACCACCCCGTCACACGCGCTAAGACCCCTGCTAACGAAGTATCAATGCGGATGATCAAAATGGCCCAGCAATACGTTTACCACATGGACGGCGTGTCCAAAACTTACCCCGGCGGCAAGAAGTGCTTTGAAAACATCCGCTTGTCCTTCCTGCCTGGCGTGAAAATCGGCGTCGTAGGGGTGAACGGCGCAGGTAAATCCACGCTGATGAAAATCATGGCTGGCATGGACAAGGATTTCACAGGCGAAGCATGGTCAGCTGAAGGCGCAAAGGTCGGCTATCTGCCACAGGAACCCAAGCTCGATGAAACCCTGAACGTGCGCGAAAACGTCATGCTCGCCGTTGCCGACAAAAAGGCGATCCTTGACGAGTACAACGACCTCGCCATGAACTATTCGGATGAAACCGCAGAGCGTATGGGCGAACTGCAAGACCTGATCGACGCGCAGGACCTCTGGAACCTCGACGCCAGCATCGACATCGCCATGGAAGCATTGCGCTGCCCCGCAGATGACGCAGAAGTGGCAAACCTCTCTGGCGGTGAAGCCCGCCGCGTG
>CAYWIR010000361.1:0-3178 GCA_964458375.1 uncultured Neptunicoccus sp. | reverse complement strand
ATACCCGTCGATATCCAGCTCGTTCAGCGTCAGGTGATGGATCGAAACCCCCGCCGTCACTGGCAAGCCCGCCGCCTTGGCCCGTTCCAAAACAGGCAAGCTGACCGCGGCTGACAGTTGATCAACATGATAGGTCACGCCCGTCATCTCAACCATCGCCATATCGCGTTCCAGCTGCATGCGTTCAGCCATCACAGACACAGCAGGCAAACCCAGTTTCGATGCAAACGGCCCCGACGTAGCACAGGCTCCTTCGGACATCACAGGCTCTTGCGCATGGCCAATAACCACCGCACCCATCATCTGCGCATAACTCAGACAGCGCCCAAAAATCTTATTGTCGCGGTTTACAAAATCGCAATCCGTAAAGGCCACGGCCCCCGCATCCATCAGGAACCCAATCTCGGCCATTTCCTTGCCAGCACGGTCTTTCGTCAAAGCCGCCATCGGCAAAACGTTTACCGCAGACACTTCCGCTGCACGGTTCAACGCAAACTGCAATGTTTCGGGGCTGTCCACGCTCGGCTCTGTGTCAGGGCGCACAACCATGGTCGTCACACCCCCTGCTGCAGCCGCCTCGCTGGCGGTGCGAAAACTCTCTTTATGCCGCTCGCCGGGTTCACAAACCTTCACCCCGATATCAACAATCCCGGGGGCGAGACATTTGCCACCACAATCAATCGTCCGCACCGATTTCGGCAAGATTTTCCCGTCAGAAATGATCTGCGTGATACGACCACCCTCGACCACAACAGTCCCAGAACGTTCGCCGTTTTGAGGATCAATAAGACGTGCGTTTGTTAACAACAAAGTCATTTGCCCGCCTCCCCTGGCCCCGTCTGGATCGAACGAAACAGCCCCATCACAGTGCGGCCATCCCTGATCCGTTCAAACCCAATATCCACTGAATAGCGGCTTCCCTTTGTCCCCTTACGCTCTTCGCTGGCAAAATTGATGGTAGCGGGATCGCCTCCATCAAACTCCAAAACAGACGTGTCGGTAATCGGGTAGGATTTCAACGTCCGACCCTTCAAAGGCACGTCCTTTGCAATGAACGCCCGCTTGCTCGTCAGCGTATAAAACGTCTGACTGCGCAGATAGGCATGCCAAAAATGGCACCCGATTGAGTTATAAAACCCGATCGCGAAAAAGATCAGGCCGAACATCCAAAAAGGCCCTGGTGCCTGCGACGCCATGCTCATCCAGAACAAGGAAAACCCCATGAAGAAAAAGCCAATCAAAACGCCCATAACGCCTTGTTCTGCTTTGAAGGTCACACCCGCCACAGGAGACCCTTGCCACAGGATGGTTTCATCCGCGTCCAAAATCCCCTGCCACTCTTCTGGGTGCTTCTCCGCAGTTTTTTGTGCGGCTTTGCCCGTCTCAAACCCAACCTCGCGGCTCATACCATCACCCCTACGCTCTCACGCGCCTCACGACGCCCTCGCACCAACAACTCCATCGCCGCCATGCGCACAGCAACACCCATCTCTACTTGCTCTTGAATCACGCTGCGGTTCAAGTCATCCGCAATATCCCCATCAATCTCCACACCTCGGTTCATTGGCCCGGGGTGCATCACAATCGCATCGTCCTTGGCATGTGCCAGCTTCTCCGCCGTTAACCCCCACCGATGATAATACTCGCGGCTTGACGGTATAAACGCACCATCCATCCGCTCCCGCTGCAAGCGCAGCATCATCACCACGTCCACACCTTCTAGCCCCTCGGCCATGTCGTCAAACACCTCGACCCCGAACTGATCAATCCCGCTTGGCAACAGCGTTTTGGGCGCAATCAACCGAATGCGGCTTTCCATTTTATTGAGCAGGAAAATATTCGAACGCGCGACACGGCTATGTGCAATATCCCCACAAATCGCCACGCTCAACCGATGCAAACGCCCCTTAGCACGACGAATGGTCAGCGCATCCAGCAACGCTTGCGTCGGGTGTTCATGCCGCCCATCGCCCGCATTCAACACCGCGCAATTCACCTTTTCGGATAACAGCTCAACTGCCCCCGAATTGGGATGCCGCACTACCAACAAATCAGGGTTCATCGCATTCAGGGTCAGCGCCGTATCAATCAGCGTCTCGCCCTTTTTGATCGAACTCGCCCCCATGGCCATGTTCATCACATCCGCGCCCAACCGTTTGCCTGCCAGCTCAAAGCTCGCTTGCGTGCGCGTCGAATTTTCAAAGAACATGTTGATCTGCGTCAGCCCCGCCAACGCATCAGACCGCTTATGCGACTGACGGTTCAGCGCCACATACTGTTCGGCAAGATCAAGAATAGAAACAATGTCATCGCGGGAGAGATTTTCTATCCCCAAAAGATGCTTGGCGGTGAACGTCATGGCCTAACCTCTTCGCTGACTAGACGTGCTTATAGGGGCCGCGCAGGTTTGAAACAACCCTACTCCGCCCCACACCAAGCTAAAAGTTCTTCATCGCTTTGATGTCCATTGCTTCGAAATAGGCCAGCATATCCTCTTGGCTTGCATCGCCTTCCATCTGAACGAAAAACCGATTGTCGACCAATGCCTGCAACCCACCATCGTTGTTCAACAGAACCTTCTGCCGCTTGATCCGTTTTACCGTGCCCATTTGTGCCAACACGGCCGCATTGCCCAATTGCGCAGCCATCATTGCCACCATCGGAGAATCCGCCATTATCTGAATGTCCAGATTTCTCCCATCCTCCTTACGATAGCTGGCTTGAACCAATGTGCCCCCGCCCATCATCGCCATGGCCGCCGCATCGCCTGACCCGTCACTTTCTTCCATCGTCCAACCTGCCAACGCGTCTGGCAAAACCTCTTCCAGCGTGCCTGACCGTTTCTGGCTCAACAGCGTTTGCGCATATTCCAAAATCTCAACAGTTTCTTGTATTTCGCCCTCTTCATAGGCCGCAATCGCGTCTTTCAAACTGTCCAAAACCTCATCCGCTTTTGCAGCACCAGCAAACAGGGCCACAGCACAAACAGTCGATGTTAAAATACGAAGTGTCATTAAATTTCCTTTCAATTTTTATGGTTTTAACATGAAAGTTCTAAAGAATAAGTGGAAAACATCACATTCCGCCAAAGCTATGCCAGCCGTGCCAAACAAGCCCGAAATCGCGGTTCCATTGCGTCCAACAAAGGATGCGTCCCGAACTGATACCCCCGCACAAA
>CAYWIR010000360.1:0-3178 GCA_964458375.1 uncultured Neptunicoccus sp. | reverse complement strand
GTCCCACCGATCCCGCAATACCCGCTCGGGTTCTTGGCCAGATACTGCTGGTGATAATCCTCGGCATAGAAAAACGTTGGCGCATCCAAAATTTCCGTGGTGATCGCGCCATACCCCTTTTCGCGCAACCTTGGCGCAAACGCTTCGCGCGAGGCTTTGGCCGTGGCCATTTGCGCATCGGAATAGGTGTAAATCCCACTGCGATACTGCGTACCGCGATCATTGCCTTGTCGCATCCCTTGGGTCGGATCATGCCCTTCCCAAAACACTTGCAACAGTGCTTCATAAGAAATCACAGCAGGATCATAGGTCACCAAAACAACCTCATTGTGCCCCGTCTTGCCCGAACATACCTCTTCATAAGTCGCATTCGGCGTGGACCCAGCGGCATATCCCACGGCTGTCACCCAAACACCGTCCAGCCCCCAGAACATCCGCTCGACGCCCCAAAAACAGCCCATCCCGAACATGGCTTGCTCCATGCCCTGTGGCACCGAACCTTGCAGCGGACGCCCATTCACAAAATGCATCTCAGCCGTCGGAATCGCGGTGCCACGTCCTGGCAAACACTCCGCCGCTGCGGGAACAGTCATCGGTTTTGAAGAAAAGAACATTTAAAGCCTCCTAACAGGTTTCCTTAAATGTAGTGCGATGCGGGGCAGGTTTCCACCCACCCCGCATGAATGTGAAATCAGCTTTCCGCCGCTTCAATCTTGTCTTGTGTTTTGGTGTCAAAGTCAGACGCATCATGCCGCTCGCGCAACTGCTCTTCCAATGGACCAAAAGCACGGTTCACCATGCGACCACGGATCACTGCAGGACGCTCTGCAATCTGATCCGTCCACCGCTTCACGTTCTTATACGATTCCACGTCCAAAAATTCGCCCGCGTCATACAACTTGCCTTGCGCAAGCCCACCGTACCACGGCCAGGTTGCCATATCGGCAACCGAATACTCCGATCCCCCCAAATACTCGGCTTCACCGAGACGACGATCCAGCACATCCATCTGGCGCTTGGCTTCCATGGAAAAACGGTTGATCGCATATTCAAACTTCTCTGGCGCATAGGCATAGAAATGACCAAAGCCCCCGCCCAGATACGGCGCAGATCCCATCAGCCAAAACAACCATGACATGGCTTCGGTGCGTTCAGTTGGATCCTTTGGCAAGAATTCACCAAACTTCTCGGCCAGATAAACCATGATCGACGCGCTCTCAAACACCCGCGTTGGGGTGTCTGTGGAATGATCCATCAGTGCAGGAATTTTTGAATTGGGGTTCACATCCACAAACCCGCTGCCAAACTGATCGCCTTCGCCGATGTTGATCAACCACGCGTCATACTCGGCCCCTTCATGGCCCAGCGCCAACAGCTCTTCGAGCATCACAGTCACTTTCACCCCATTGGGTGTGGCCAGCGAATAAAGCTGCAACGGATGCTTGCCCACAGGCAGTTCTTTATCGTGGGTTGGGCCTGCAATGGGGCGGTTGATGCTGGCAAATTTGCCACCGCTGCTTTGATCCCAAGTCCAAACTTTTGGTGGTACATACTCTTCAGACATAGCTGTCTCCTTGAATCTAATGTTGCCCCAAGCCTATCGCCGCCCGTCAGAAAGAACAAAGGGCAAATACAGGACGCTGCGTTCGCGCTGACGCAACGCCAATCGGCCCTTTTCCGCCTTTCAACCCAAAGGCATTCAGCAATTTATCGCTCAACCCTAAATAAATCCTCGCATTTAGCTTAGGTTGAGTTACAGTAAACCTCGCAGCATCGGTCCATGCGGACCACAGACACCGCGTTTACTCACTTAACGGATGCTGACGCTCAGGCGAGCCTGCCCCACTACCCCTCATTGCGGGCTCCGCCGTCGCAGGTCCAACCCCATCGGGTCTGCGAAACAATGTGTAGGCGACTTCAAGCATCGCCTGCACATTTCTCTTATTCTTGAATGGGTTGCGCCCGTTCCACCAATCGCGCAAACACCGATGCACCCACGGGGCTCGCCTCATCGTCAAAATTGTATTTCGTGTGATGCAACGGCGCAGTGTCGCCATTTCCAACGTAAAAATAACTCCCCCGCGATTGCTCCAGCATGTAAGAAAAATCCTCTGCCCCCATCGTTGGCGGCATATCTCGCACCACGCGGTCCTCTCCGACGATTTCTGCGGCCACATCACAGGCAAATTTGGTTTCCGCCGCATCATTGATCGTCGCGGGATAGCCGTGATGATATTCAAGCCGCGCCTCCCCACCCATCATCGCCGCTGTTTGTTCAACAATTGCCGTCATCCGCTCCAGCACCAGCGCCTTCACATCCTTATCAAACGTGCGCACCGTCCCTCCCAACATCGCAGTTTCAGGAACCACATTATGCGTGGTCCCCGCATGGATTTGCGTCACCGACAGAACAACTGTTTTAATCGGATCCACATTGCGCGTCACAATGGATTGCAAATTGCTGGCCATATTCACTGCAATCATCACAGGATCCACAGTTTCATGCGCACTCGCTGCATGGCCCCCTGACCCTGTGATATGAATTTCAAAGTCATCCGCAGACGCCAACAAGGGCCCCGCACAGGTTTCAATGTTGCCCACAGGCGCGTTTGGCAACGAATGCTGACCATAAACCTGATCAATCCCAAACCGCGTGAACAACCCATCCTCAACCATATACCGCCCGCCGCCTGATCCTTCTTCACCCGGCTGAAAAATCAACGCCACACGGCCCGAAAAATTCCGCGTTTCGGCCAAATACTTCGCCGCGCCCAACAACATTGTTGTGTGCCCATCATGCCCACAGGCATGCATGACTCCCTCCACGGTACTGGCATACTCCACCCCCGTTTCCTCTGGCATCGGCAAAGCATCCATATCGGCGCGCAGGCCAATGGTCGGCCCTTCGCCTTGCCCGTTGATGATCCCCACAACGCCACTCACGCCAATCTTTTCGTGGATTTCATCCACTCCAAAGTCACGCAACCTGTCCACGACAAACGCCGCCGTGCCATGGCAGTCCATGTCCAACTCGGGATGGGCATGAATATGCCGCCGCCATCCCTTCATTTCGTCAAAATACTCCGCAATACGGTTGATCACAGCCATGGTTTCTGTCCTTCTGTTCGCCACAACTATTGGGGAACCCCGCGCCATGAGTAAAGATGAATCCGACGCC
>CAYWIR010000359.1:0-3184 GCA_964458375.1 uncultured Neptunicoccus sp. | reverse complement strand
GCTAAGACATGCTAGCTTGGGCGCTATGCGCATTGGGATTGGTCATTTTGTATTTGGCAGTCGTACGCTTCGTCACGGCTGTTCTCCTTCTGTGGCCCGTAAGGGCGATTTATGAAGGGCGTTGTCCTTTGTCTTGCGACCGACAGGCATCCTTTTGCAAGGGCCACCAACACCAATGGTCCACCGAAGTGGATGAGCGGCTTATAAGCGTTGCAGAATAGGAGTCAACAGCCCCAAAGGCATCCGCGCCTAAAAGTTGAACTTCAGGTTCAACGACCCTGTCACCTGACTGTCTGTTTGGCCTTCAAATTCCTTGCCAAGCCATGTGACACCGTAAAACAGGCCAGCACTTTTGCCTTCATACACAAACCCTGCCCGCGCGCGGGGGCGGATTTTGCGCGCCTCATACCCACGGCTTTCAGGCAATAACTTGCTGTCACCCACATAGGCCACATCGCCACCCATAACGAACGCAACACTTCGATCGTCGCTGTGGCGCACGTTAGACACCAAATGCCCTGTAATCGGTTCGCGCACGAAGAAGTTCTTTGACACATTCTTCCCAAAAATAACGTCAAACCCAACGCGGGCATAACTCTCAATGCCGACTTGCGCCTCGGCAAACGGGCGCAACAACGTGTTGTTCAGCGCAACATCCCGTGAAACTTCGCCTTGTACTGTTGGATACACCTTATCCCCCAACTGCGTCGCCGCGGCCGTTGGCCCTTGCACACCCAAACGGCCATGCGCCCAGCTTTGGAAATCATCCAACCCCGTGCTTGGCCCCACAAACACCAACTCCCCACCATACGAAATGTTGTAGGCGCCCCGCTCGTAATGCGTGAACGCACCGAGCCCGATGACACCCGCATAGGGGCGGTCAGGGAAAGGATTGACCTGCGCCAAATCATCTGGCGCGATAATTTCAGACCGCAAACGGTATTGCATCAACGAAAACGGCGTATCAGGCAAACCATCCAACACAGGGTCCCCAAACGTCACCGAAATCTCATAAGAACCCGTGCGCCAGCGGTCTTGCCCATCCCCAATGAAATCGTTGTTAAACAGACGTGATACGCCCACGACACGTTCAAGGTTGGGCCAAGCGAACCCCTCCGCCGCAGCAGATGTGGTTTGGACGGCACCCAAAAGGGCAATAAGTGCGATACGCATGATGGAACTCTGCTCAGATGTGTTTTCTTGTTTTTTCTTAGGTTTACGGCAGATTTACGGCAAGTGGTGTTTAACTGGTGTTTCAGATTGGATTTCTTGAAAATTGTGGCCATCATGCCAACACTTCTCACGCAAACGGGACCGATATGTTCAATCGCACGCTTTTTACACTCGCCATTTTCAGCATCACATCCGCTGCCTTGGCACATTCCACTGCAACGGGCATCGTAAAAGAGCGGATGGACGGAATGATCGTGCTCAGCAAGGCGATGAAAACGGTTCTAGCGGAAACACAGTCCGCCACACCGAACCCTGATGCCATTAAGCAAGCGGCCCGCGCCATGCAGGATCACGCAGGCAACGCGATGACACAACGCTTTCCGACGGGATCACTGGATCACCCAACCGAAGCCACCGATGCGATCTGGAAAAATTGGGATCGCTTCGCCTTTTTGGCTGAGCAATTGGACCTAAAGGCACAAGGCCTTGAACTGGCCGCAACCAATCCGATTTCCAACAAAACCGTTCAAAACCGCGACACGTTCACATTGATGGACTTTGCAAGCATGGGTCCTGATGAGGTCTTCAGCCTGATCGGTCACAACTGCAAAGCCTGCCACACTGAATTTCGTGTGGAAAAGAAATAGCCGATTGGCAAACTCGCCGCCGCGCAAAATTCATTGACGGCCACAAAAGCCAAAGCCTATCGCGCAAGGGCTTGGCACTGCGCCCAAACACCCTCTGCCCGATCCAGTTTCAGGATCCAATCCAGCGGAATATCCCGAAGCCCACAGGCCGCCGCCATCACGCTGCCAATGATAATCGCGCGGCCACAACTGTCGCCCCCAGCGCGGATGTTTTGCTCCACAGCATCTGCATAATCCTCGGCCCGTGACATAATGTGAAACGCCAGCGGCACAGCCATGGGCAAATGACAGGCCATGCCCGTCACCTGCGCATAGGCAACGCTGTCCGCCTCGTCTGTCGAAAGGGCCGCACGCAACGCCTCACCAATCTCGCCATCCGTATTATTGGCTGTCACCTTCAGAACGGTTTTCAAATCCTTGCCAGCCAACACATCATTCAACACCGCCGCACAAACCTCGGCATAACCTTCTGCCACATCATTGATGTTCGTCACCTGTCGCGCAGCCTGTGCCATCGCGGCCTGCTCTTGTCCCGAATAGCGCGCAATGATCGCTGGCAGCGTCGAAACGGCAGGCAATTGATCATCGTCTATTCCCGTAACCTCTGCCTCCGCCGCAGTATTCTCCAACACACCCCGCGTGGGCCGATCAATGTAGCCTTGATACGACCCGCCAGCGCCAAAGTACCCAACGAACGCCGCACGATACGCCGTCCCGTCAAACCCATCATTGTCGAGCATGGAGCGCATCACCAAACGCAAAACCTCGCCGTATTGGCTTTGCATCCCGTCGCACCGCAGCGCATGGGCAAAATAGGCAGGCACCCCTTCATGGTGCGCCGCATCCACAGGCACAAAGGCCGCGCCGCCATGGGCATCCGCAACCTCTTTCACCCGCGCAGGATCGTAATTCCAATGCAGCCCTAGGGCCGCCGCATCAGCCACCAATGCCCCAAGTATCGCCGCTGCTTTTCGATCTGCTGACATGATCCGCCTCTTTCCTGTTGCCTGTTCTATTGCCTAAAAGGATAGCCCACCCATCAAAAATAGCCATAGACATCCCCACCCTATCATGGCGCAATGGTGCCAATGAACACGCCTCACACACTCCAATCTCGCCCCGAAGGCCCTTTCCGCTTTTTCGCGCTGGATGTGGAAACTGCGAACAGGTCGTCGTCCAGCATTTGCCAAATCGGCGTGGCTTGCGTGCGCGCCGATGGATCACTGACCACATGGATGAGCTATATCGACCCTCAAACATCCGACTGGTCCGCCACATGGGTTCATAAGATCACTCAAGACACCGTCGATGGCGCGCCCGATTTCCCAACCGTCCTTGCCCATTTGCGCCCCCTTCTCGACGGC
>CAYWIR010000358.1:0-3189 GCA_964458375.1 uncultured Neptunicoccus sp. | reverse complement strand
ACTCGAAACAATCAATCCTACGGGGCAGCCTGTGTCCCGATGTTGTTGATTTGGGGAGTAATTTTTCCATTACAAGGATTGGAGTAAAGTTTTTTTTGGGGTTGGCCGTGTTATCGCGGCATTGGGATTGGCAGCGCCTGTGCGCCTGTCAAAACAGCCAAAGCGGTATCGCGCATTAACGATGAAAACGCTGGGTCGGTGGATTTTAGCCCGCCCGTGTAAGAGCCAAAAGCAGGTAGGATCACGCGACTTTCGTCTATCAGAAAACAAGGGCGAGACATGCTGCCAGATTTCATCTGAACGGAGGCTTTGGGGTGATAATGTCCAGAAACTTCGCCGCTGCCATCGGGTTTGGCGATGTGGCGAAAGGTCAGCGGACCCGTTTCAAATTCTGCCAAATGCGTGCCGCCGATGTTCACGGGACCAGCATCATGGTTGCCTTCAATCCATATCCAGCGTCGCCCGCCCATGAGGCTCGCAAGTGTGGCGTGGTCATTTTCGTTCAGACCATCAAGCGCTTCGAGGTCATCAAAGCTGTCGCCCAAGCAGATCACGGTGACAGGGTTAAAGGCATTCACGCTAATGGCGAGGCGGGTTAGCGTGTCTTGGTTTTCATAGGGTGGCAACAATGCACCACCGCGCCGTGCCATGCGTTCAGACTTGCCCAAATGCAGGTCGGACACACAGAGCAGTTTGCGATCCGCCCACCACAACATCCCCGCGGAAAGAGCGGTCAGTTTGGCGGACTTGAGCGTGAACGAATAGCCGTGCATGAGCGCACAAAACAGGAACACATCTAATGTTGCAAGCTATAATCCTGCCTCGCGCATCAATTCAGCGGCGCGCAGGGCCGCGGCGGTTTCCATCGCGGCGCCTTTTATCGGAACTTTGCCCACTTCGAGCAGCATAGGAGCAGAGAGCGGTGTGACGTGAGGTGGTTTGATGTGATCAATACGGCCCCTGATGCGGGTGAGCATTTCTTCGATCCGACCAAAGTCCACCAAACCGCGCATGGCTTCGGTTTTGGTGATCTTGAGCAACAGATGGTCGGGATCGTATTTCAGCAGCGTGTCATAGAGAATATCAGAAGAAAACGTGGCTTGGCGTCCAGTTTTGCGTTTGCCGGGCAGGTTCTTTTCGATCAGGCCCGCAATGGTGGCAACGTTGCGAAAGCTGCGTTTCATAACCGCGTTTCCTGCGAGCCAGCCTTCAAAGCCGTCGCGCAGATCATCAGGGGACAGCAGGTGGGCGGGATCATCCACCGCGTTTAGGCCCCAGATCAAAACGGCATAATCCGTGGCGACAAATCCGATGGGATTTAATCCTGCTTGCTCCATACGCCGTGTCAGCAACAGACCAAGAGTTTGCATCGCGTTGGTGCCCGCAAAGCCATAAAAACAAGTGTAGGCCGTTTCATCGCGCCAATAGCTTTCCACCATCATGCGACCCGGCTGGGGCATGGTGGAAATGCGGTTTTGCGTATCAAGCCAGTCGCGCGTGTGGGCTGGCAGTGCGGACCAATCGCCAGAATTGAGCAATGCGATGATGCGGTTGGACAGCACGGTTGATGTGGCGAATTTGGTGCCCATGAAGGCGGCAATTTTTGGGGCTTTCTTGCCTTTGGTGACCTGGACGGTCATTTCGCGCAAACCTTCATAGCGGACCACTTGGCCGCCGATTAAGAAGGTATCGCCTTGGGTGAGGGTGGCGGCGAAACTCTCTTCGATTTCGCCCAAGGGTGCGCCGCCGCGTCCGCGCCATTTTACCTTTAGCGTTTCGGTGTCCACAATTGTGCCAATGTTCATGCGAATTTGACGTGTGGCGCGCGGGTCGCGCAATTGCCAAAGGCCCGCTGGGTTTTGCAGGAGCCGTTGCCAGCGATCATAGGCCCGAAGGGCGTAGCCGCCTGTGGCGCAGAAATCGAGGCAGGCCCCAAATTCTGACTGCGTGAGCATGTGATAGGGGCCAGATTGAATGACCTCGCCGTAAAGCTGATCGGCGTCAAATGGGCCAGCACAGGCGCGGATCAGAATATGCTGGCAGAGCACATCATGGGGACCAGCCGCGCGGGGATCACCATCAAGATTGTTATCTTTGACAGCGTCTAGGGCTGCTTGTGCCTCAAGCACTTCGAAACGGTTGGAGGGAACGATCACGGCGCGGGAGGGCGCGTTGTAACGGTGGTTGGATCGCCCAATGCGTTGCACAAGGCGTTTGATGTTTTTGGGTGCGCCCACTTGGATGACCAAATCAACGTCGCCCCAATCAATGCCGAGATCGAGCGTGCCTGTGCACACCACCGCGCGCAGCGTTCCAGCCACCATCGCGGCCTCTACTTTATCGCGGGCTTCGCGGGACAAGGACCCGTGGTGCAAAGCGATCGGCAGTTGGTCGTCATTGGCATCCCAAATGGCGCGGAAATACAGTTCCGCCTGAGCGCGGGTGTTGATGAAAATGAGCGTTGTCTTGGCGGTTTTTACCAAGTCCAAAACATCAGGCGCTGAATAGGCTGCCCCCGCACCCGACCAAGGGGGCGGGGCATCTGTGTGCAGGATTTCGATGTTTGGGCTGGGTCCCGGATCCGCGAGGATGATGTCGCAAGGGTCGGGATTTCGTGCGAGAAATTTAGCTAGGGCAGGGGGATCTTCGACAGTGGCGGACAGGCCAACACGGCGCAAATTTGGGGCCAGCGTTTGCAGACGCGACAGGCCCAGCATCAGTTGATCGCCCCGTTTGCTTTCGGCGAGGGCATGGATTTCATCAATCACAACCCGTTGTAATGATGCGAAAATTTTTGGCGCATCTTCGTAAGACAGCATTACGGCAAGGGATTCTGGCGTGGTCAGCAAGATGTGCGGCGGATCAGCCCGTTGGCGTTTTTTCTGTGTGGCAGAGGTGTCGCCAGTGCGGTCTTCGACGCGGATTGGAAGGCCCATGTCTGCGATGGGAGTTTGCAGATTGCGCTTTATGTCCGCGGCCAACGCCTTGAGCGGAGAAACATAGAGCGTGTGTAGACCTGCTGGCGGGTTTTCGGATAGTTCGGTCAGTGTTGGTAGAAACCCAGCGAGTGTTTTACCCCCGCCCGTTGGGGCAATCAGCAAGGTGGCGGGCGCCATGCTGCGGGTCAGCAAATCCTGTTGGTGAGGGTGAATATCCCAACCGTTTTTGGCGAACCAATCGGCGAATTTT
>CAYWIR010000357.1:0-3203 GCA_964458375.1 uncultured Neptunicoccus sp. | reverse complement strand
CAAAGTCAAAGCCAGGCATGGCCCATCCTGCAACACGGTCGTTTCAGGCGCTGCGCATTGCGGTGAATGATGAGCTGGGCCAATTGGTGCGCGGCCTATACGCGGCCGAGGCGATTTTGGCGGCGGGTGGCGTGCTGGCTGTGGTAACGTTCCATTCCTTGGAAGACCGCATTGTAAAGCGGTTCTTGGCGGCACGTTCTGGTGCAAAACCCAAGGGCAACCGTTGGGCACCAGAAGAAGCCCGCGATGCGCCGCAGTTCGAATTGATGGGGCGCAAAGCCATTTCCGCCCGTGAGGATGAACTGGAAGCGAACCCGCGTGCGCGGTCTGCCAAGCTGCGATTGGCGCGGCGCACGGATGCGGAAACAGGTGATGTTGATTTTGGTGGGCTGGGCCTGCCACGGTTGAGTTTAAAGAGTGTAAGTCAATGAAAACATTAATTTATATGGTGTGCGGCGCTGTTGTAATTAGCATGGCGTATTGGGCCTACAAGGAAAACTACCGCACGCAAGACAGCCTGCGCCGTGTCGCGGCCCTGCAACAAGAAATTGCGTCTGAACGCGAGGCAATTGCGGTGCTTAAGGCCGAATGGGCCTATCTCAACCGACCAGAGCGCCTGCGCGAATTGGTGGATATGAACTATGACGCGCTGAGCCTGTTGCCTTTGATGCCAACGCATTTTGCCGAGGTTGAACTGGTCTCCTATCCGCAAGTCGAAATCGAACGAAATGAACTGGCCAACCCTGTGTCCACAAGCAGCACAAGACGTGGGCCTGATAAGGAGTTCCCGTAATGCGGACGCCCCTTCGCCCCCTAGCCCGAGTTTTAGACGCCCGTGAAAAAGGCGAAAACCCCGATGTGATCGAGGCCGAAGAACGGGCCATACGCAATGTGAAAACCCAGATGCGGATGCGGCGACGTGCCGAAAGCCGTTTATTGGTGTTGGGCGTGTTCTTTTTTGTCTGTTTTTCGGTTGTAGGTGTGCGGATGAGCTCGCTTGCCGCATCCGAACCCGTTGAGCCCGTATCAACAGCGTCGATCCCGCAGATTGCCAACCAGCGGGCCGATATCATTGACCGCAATGGTGAAATTCTGGCAACGAATCTGGCGACGACCGCGCTTTATGCGCAGCCACCGCTAATGGTGGACCCAGAAACCGCCGCAATGGGTTTGGCCGAGATTTTCCCCGATCTAGAGTTGGACAAACTGCGCGAAGATTTCACGGGTAGCCGCAAATTCCTGTGGATCAAAAAGAAAATTAGCCCAGAACAACAACAGCTTGTGCATGATCTGGGCGAACCTGGTCTGTTGTTTGGCCCACGCGAAATGCGGCTCTATCCTAACGGCAAACTGGCAGCGCATATTTTGGGTGGCGCGAGCTTTGGCAAAGAAGGCGTGAACGCCGCCGAGGTGATCGGCATCGCGGGCGTGGAAAGCTATTTTGATGAAACCCTGCGCGATCCTGCGCGCGAAGGTGAGCCGTTGCAGCTGTCCATCGACATGACCGCGCAATCGGCCATGCGTGATGTTTTGGCTGGGGGCGTTAAGTTGATGAACGCCAAGGGCGCGGGCGCGATCCTAATGGACATTCATACAGGTGAAATTTTGTCGATGGCGTCTTTGCCCGACTTTGATCCTAACAACCGGCCCCGTGTTTTAACCGAAGGTGATCAATCAGATAGCCCGTTGTTCAACCGCGCAAGTCAAGGGGTGTATGAACTTGGCTCGACGTTCAAGATTTTCCAAGTGGGCATCAACCTTGAGGCGGGTTTGGTGAACGAAAATACCATGATCGACACCCGTGGGCCGTTGAAATGGGGCAAATTCAAAATTCGCGATTTCAGTGACTATGGCAATCAACTGTCTGTGACGGATGTGATTGTGCATTCCTCTAACATCGGGACAGCCCGTTTGGCGCTGGCGGCAGGTGCTGGGGCGCAGCAGGATATGCTGGAAAAGCTGGGCTTTTTCGATGCGGTTCCCGTGGAGCTGGGCGAAGCGCGAAAAACGCGGCCCTTGCTGCCCAAACGCTGGTCCGAGATTTCAACCATGACCATTTCCTATGGTCACGGCATTGCGGCGACGCCGCTGCATTTGGCCACGGCTTATGCCACCATGGGCAACGGCGGCTATAAGGTGAAACCTACGCTGGTGAAGCAAAAGGGCGTTCCTGCGGATCGCGAGCAGATCATTTCGGAAAAAACATCACAAAAGCTGGTGAAAATGCTGCGGGCCGTTGTGACCAAAGGCACGGCCAGTATGGGCGAAGTGAAGGGCTATGACGTTGCAGGCAAAACGGGGTCTGCGGACAAACCAAAGCCGAGCGGTGGATATTATGAAGACAAGGTGATTTCCACCTTTGCGAGCGTGTTTCCTGCCAATGACCCGAAATACGTTTTGGTGGTTACGCTTGATGAACCTTCCATTCGGGCCCACGGCGAAGAACGCCGCACAGCGGGCTGGACAGCGGTGCCAGTCTCTGCCGAAATTGTGGCGCGTTTGATGCCGATCCTTGGTTTGCGTCCCAATGTTGCGTCTGCTGGCAATGTCCAATACACGAGCGCGCGGAACTAACCAAAACCCAAGGGGCAGAGCATGACCAAACGGACGCTACGAACACTCGGTTTGACTGCGACCCATGGGGTGATTTCTGATCCTACAATCACTGGCATTTGCGTTGATAGCCGCCAGTGCAAACCTGGCGATTTGTTTGCGGCGATGCCGGGTTCTGTGGTGCATGGTGGAGAATTCATTCAATACGCGCTGCGCATGGGTGCGGCGGCGGTTTTAACCGATCAGGTTGGGTTAGAAATTGCGCGACAGGATGTGGCGGAAATTACAGTGCCTGTAGTGGTGTCAAATGATCCGCGCCGCGATCTGTCGCTCGCCTCTGCACGGTGTTATGCGGGGCAACCTGCCCATATGGTTGCGGTGACAGGGACCAACGGGAAAACTTCGGTTGCGAATTTCACACGACAAATCTGGGAACAATTGGGGAAGGCGGCGGTGAATTTTGGCACCACAGGTGTAGAAGGGGCCTATGCCACCTCTATGAGCCATACCACACCCGAACCAGTGACCCTGCATAAGTTGTTGAAAACACTGAAAGACGAAGGCATCACCCATGCAGCGATGGAAGCATCGAGCCATGGGCTAGAGCAGCGCCGATTGGACGGTGTTTACCTAAGTGCAGGGGCGTTCAC
>CAYWIR010000356.1:0-3206 GCA_964458375.1 uncultured Neptunicoccus sp. | reverse complement strand
ACCGCCGCCTGTCCGCCAGACATCATCATTGTTCACATCGTTCCTTTTGTAAAAAATCTAACACGGCACTGCTAAACAGCTCTGGTTGTTCCATAAGCCCAAGATGCTGCAAGCTTGGCACAATTTGCACCTCGGCATGGATGTTTTCAGCCGCAATCGCGTGGCTCATTGCGGGTGTGCTGCCACTGTCGTGTTCGCAGGTCAACACAAGACAACGCACCGAAACGGGAGGTTCCGGTGCGATCAATTCACGGACGCCATGGGCCAAGACCCAAGCGGCTTGAGCATAACTCTCAGAATCTACCAACCCACGCCATTCGCGCACCAAACCAGGGGCCGCGTGGTCGCTGTCCAAGCACGCAGGCGTAAACCACCGTTTCAACGCCGCATCAAACGTCGAAAATGCCCCTTGTTCACGCACCGATTTTGCACGCTCTTCCACAGCCGCTTGTGCGGCTTCGCCCCGATCATGGGGTGAATTCAGAATAACCAAAGACGCCACTTTTTCAGGGTGATCGAGCGCAAAGCGACGATTAATCATGCCCCCAATAGAAAACCCAACAACATGCGCTGTGCCAATGCCAAGGTGCTCCATCAATCCAGCAAGCTGATCTGAATACACCGTCAGTGACGCCTCGCTGGGCGGCGGCGCGCTTTGCCCGTGACCATACAGATCATACCGCAGCACGCGGTATTCTGCCTCTAGTGCGGCACGCATTCCATCAAACACAGCCGCGCACAGACCTAAGCCATGGATCAACGCCACAACTGGCCGATCCGCAGGTCCGCTCAGCGCATAAGCTGTGCCATCTGGGGCTGTTTTAAACACCCGCAGGGTTGTCCACATTGCGGCCCATTTCGGCCAAATCTTCATAGCGATCGCCAATACGGTGATGCGGATGTCCGCCAATCGACGCTCCGAACGCGATGATAACTTCATCATCCGCAGGAGCATCAGGAACAGTTAGATGAATGGTTTGATAATGGGACCGACGTCCCCCATCATTCTTATCCATAAGCGGGATCATCATAGAACACCCCGCTGCACCTCGGGTATTTGTAAACGCCAGATAGGACTTGGCATTCACAGCGTCGCGCATCTGATTTCCGAAAAACAACGTGTGCGTCAACGCCTGAGCATGCTCCAACGAACCACCCATGCCAACCACGGACGCCTTACCATAACCTTCGAGCTTGTCACCCGTTACATCAAGGATCATGTCCGTCAGCAATTTGCCCACCACAGGACCCGATTCAATGATTGCAGGACGCAGGTTTTCGACAAACCCCTGCCCAAACCACGGGTTTTTCACAATTGCCAAAGCGGCCACCAATTTGGTGGCTGGCTCAACGGCACGACCCTCTTCAAACAGGGTGTTTTGCACGTGCAACAACGTGCGGCGAATTTCTACAGCCATTTTTACGCTTCCTTAGTTAAATTCTGGCATAACTTCGTCGATAAACAACTTCATCGACTTTTTCTGTTGATCCATGTCGAGCCCCATCGACGCGTAATACAAGAAACCATCCACGCCCAGCGCTTCATACTTCTTTAACTTCTCGATTACCTGTTCGGGTGTTCCAAACATCAGGTTTTCTTCTAACATGTTTGGCTCGACGCGCACGTTGCCCTCTAACTCGTCAAACGGCACAGGGTCAGGGAACCCGTTTACAACGTCGCCCTTCTTCATCATCAGATTGCCAAACAGGGACAGTACATTGCGAACCGCGCCCAACGCTGCTTGGCGGTCTTCTTCGGTGTTGTAAACGGCCGTGTGGCGCATGGTGGTGAACTTACCATTGAAGTTCGGGTTCAATCGCGCTTTGGCATCGTCCAGCCGCTTCTTGTATTCTTCGATTTCAGAAAACGGCATCGTCAGCGCCCAAGACATGATATTGCAATTGTTTTCAACGGCATAGTCATAAGTGACGGGCGCACGGGCCGCGACCCAAACAGGCACGTCTTCTTGCAAAGGCTTCGGACAAGATGTCGCCTTTGGGAACTGCCAATACTCCCCGTTGTGTTCCACATCACCCTTCCACAAAGCCTGTACCACGGGCAACATTTCCTGCATGTATTTGTAACTGTCCCGCTGATCTAGACCGGGAAACATACGATCAAATTCGCGCTGATACGCACCAGACCCAATCCCAAATTCCAGCCGTCCATTGGACAGCAGATCGAGCATCGCCGCCTCGCCTGCTAGATTGATCGGATGCCAATACGCGGCGTTCACAACCCCCGCACCAAGACGGATGTTTTCAGTATGCTCTGCCCACCACGTCATCAGTTGAAACGGGTTCGGTGCGATGGTCATTTCCAGCGCATGATGCTCCGCTGCCCAAACGATTTCAAAGCCCGCTTTGTCGGCCATTTTGACCATATCCAGCGTGTGATCACGCATCGCCAGCATAGAGGTCTGATCCGTGACCCGCTCTAGATTAATCGCAAGATGAAACTTCATAAGTGCCTCCTATCGTGGGGTAAATTGGGACGGTAACGGGTCAGACGATGTGTTCATCCAAACCGTCTTCGGTCGCGTATAGTCGTAGACAGCTTGGTATCCGCTTTCACGGCCGTAGCCTGAATTTTTCATGCCACCAAATTCCGCCACAGGCGAAATCACACGGTAGGTGTTCACCCAAACAATCCCCGCTTTCACCGCCTTTGACACCCGCAAAGACCGCGCTGAATCACGGGTAAAAATCCCCGCCGCAAGGCCGTGCACAGTGTCGTTGGCCATAGCCACAGCCTCTTCCTCGGTTTTGAAACGCACCACACTAACCACAGGGCCAAACAGCTCTGTGTCAACGATGCGCAGGTCATGGCTCGGGCAGTCCACAATGGTCGGTTCAAAGAAAATCCCATCAAGACCGTCTGGCACTTTACCCCCTGCTCGAATGGTCGCCCCTTCGCTCACAGCATGGGCCACCTCTGCCTTGATATGATCCTGCTGCGCTTGGGTACACAGCGGTCCCATTTCGGTTTCATCAAGCATCGGATCACCGATTTTCACGCCCTTTGCCACCGCCGTCAGACGTTCTATAAAGTCATCGGCAATGTCTTCGTGCAACAACAACCGCGACCCTGCTACGCAGGACTGCCCCGTGGCGGCAAAGATACCGCCCACGGATCCATTCACAGCACTTTCGATATCAGCATCCTCGAACACGATGAATGGGGATTTGCCACCCAGCTCCAGCGA
>CAYWIR010000355.1:0-3215 GCA_964458375.1 uncultured Neptunicoccus sp. | reverse complement strand
GTCACCTGTGAAGTGCAAGTTCATGTCTTCCATTGGAACGATCTGGGCATAACCGCCGCCGGCCGCGCCACCCTTCATCCCAAAGTTTGGTCCCAAGGACGCTTCGCGGATACAAACAGCAGCATTTTTGCCGATGTGGTTCAGGCCATCGCCCAAGCCAACAGTTGTGGTCGTTTTGCCCTCACCCGCAGGTGTCGGGTTGATCGCTGTCACAAGGATCAGCTTGCCATCTTTTTTGTCCTGAACGGAATTGATCAGACGCTGGCTCACCTTGGCCTTATCGTGGCCGTATGGCAGCAGGTCATCGCTTTCGATGCCCAATTTAGCGCCGATTTCTTGGATCGGGCGTTTTTGTGCCTCACGGGCGATTTCGATGTCTGTTTTATAAGCCATGTGGCAAGACCCCTGTTGGTGTATGTGTGCAATAGAATACTCTGGATGTTCTATGCCCAGATCACGCCACTAAAAGTGTGCTTAAAAACGACGAATTCCCAGCCGATATCGCCGACCCGTCACCCCTAAGGCTCAGAAACGCCACTTCCATGTCCAAACACGCCAATTAGGCTCTGTGCGGCATCCACGCCCGTTGATCAGGTACGTGCAGCGTTAGGGAATCGCCCACCTTCAACAGCCCCTCACGCTCCACCCAAGCCGTCACACCGCGCCGATCTTTCAACGCGGACTTCAGCAACTTACCTTTGCCAGGATGGTGCGGCTCAACCTCTTCTTTGCCAGGAAACATGCACGGGCGGTTTTCCATATCGATCACCAGCGTTGCGCCAGATGGGGCCTGCAAACGGCTCGACGGGGGAACATGGGTGAAATCAGGCAGCCCCTTCACCATAATGCTCGCCCCCATCCATTCGGGCTTCACCTCGTCCAAGCCAATCTCTGCCGCCGCTGCGGCTGTTTCTTCGGCACTTATGATCGAAAATTGCCGTACGTTGCGAATTTCCGTACCGCGCGGGTACTGATCCTTTACCCGCACACAAGACGCACGCGTTAACCCACCATGATCTTCCCCCTCAAACCCCGCAAAAGACGCAAACGCCTCGCCCAAAGGCGCAGACGCTAGCGCCTCTTCGCGGCTTTTCACAAAACCAAGGTAGGTGATTTCACAAGTGTATTCGGTGGGGAGAAGGGCTGGCATGGGGTGGTTTCCTTTTGTAACTTACCTCAATTGGTCACAGAACTCGTTTAATGAAAACCCTTCACCCGCTCGCAGAGTGTTACAGACTTTTCACTGTTTCAATTTGTCGATCAGAATGTAAGGCTCCTGCATCAAGGGGTATTTATGAAAACGTTC
Organism: uncultured Neptunicoccus sp.; assembly: GCA_964458375.1. GTDB lineage: Bacteria > Pseudomonadota > Alphaproteobacteria > Rhodobacterales > Rhodobacteraceae > Amylibacter. Next base: position 1,909 of record CAYWIR010000355.1, on the reverse strand, counting down.
TTTCTCTTTTTCGACGCCATTCGCTTGATGTTAACGAACTGGCGGTTTCTTTGGCCATGGGCCATCCTCTACGCTGTTTTAATGAACGGCTTCGAATACGCTTTTGAATATCTGCCCTTTGATTTCTTGGACTTATATATGGAGTTCGGCGCAGCCACCGCATTGACAATTCTTATGCTTGGATTTGGCTTTGCGCTCATCATATTTATTTGCTTAATCGCGCCGCTCGAAATTCTGTGGTTTCGAACCACGTTAGAAGAAGACACAAACCTCGCGGGGTTCGCCAATCTTTGGCAAACCATCTGGCGTTACTTCAGGGTGGCGCTGCTGATGAACATCGCGCTCATTTTGGCGATCGGGTTGGCCTTCGCACTTTTTGGAGTTGCCAATCCGGACCCTCCCTCTTTAGACGCCATCGTTGCAGCCTCTGAAGGTTTTTCTATCTCACAGGCGTTTCGCAACTGGCGTCATGATCAATCCTACCTTCTGGTTGGTGCTATGGTTCAGGTTTTGCTGGCCTCTCCACTTGTGGGCATTGCTTTGGGCCACACAGCCAAATATTGGCAAGTAGTCAAATGGCATTTACGTCATTTTGTGCCAACCGTCATTGCGGTCATGCTGACCGACACTCTGTTTTACGCTGTCTATGAAACAATTGATCACGCTTTTGCGTACGAAAATTCTTGGAATCTGTACCCACCACATTTCGCAGTGGAGACTATCTTTACTGGCTTCCACAGCATTCTCATTCTATCAATCTTGGCATTAGTCTACCGCCACTACCTGCGCGAAAACTACGAACACACAAACGCCGCCTCAATGGCAGCCTCTGTCTTTGAATAAGTAAGGGGCCGCCAATTTGGCCGCCCCTCTGTTCTTCAAGGTCTGTCACAGCCCTTAAGCTGGATCAGGTTCCATATCACCCTTTGGCGTCGCCTTGGGCTTTTTCGTCTTAGGGATCGCCGCAACACTCGGGGCATTGCCCCCTGTGTTTGTGTCGTCGTCATCTGACCCACGATTCAAGGCTTCACCGTTGATCACTTTCTTGATCTCGGCCCCTGTCAGCGTTTCGTATTCCAACAGACCTTGGGCCAGATTTTCCAACTGATCCGCGTGATCCGTCAGGATTTGCTTGGCGCGGGCATAGCCCTCATCCACCAGCAAACGCACCTCTGCATCAATGATCTCTTGCGTGTCAGGTCCTGCATTCACAGCGCCCTGTTGCGGGCCCAAATGCGTTTCCTGACGGTTGGCATAATCAATGTTACCCAGCTTTTCAGACATGCCAAACTGCGTGACCATGGCCCGTGCAATCCGCGTTACCTGCTGAATATCCGAAGACGCCCCCGAGGTCACATTCTCTTCGCCAAAGATCAGCTCTTCGGCCACCTTACCGCCCATCGCCATGGCGATTTGGGATTTGTATTTGGTTTTGGTGATCGACAACTGATCCCGTTCTGGCAAAGACAGAACCAGACCCAACGCGCGACCGCGTGGAATGATCGTCGCCTTATGGATCGGATCGTGCTGCGGCACATTAATGCCCACAACCGCATGGCCCGCTTCGTGATAGGCGGTCAACTTCTTCTCGTCCTCGGTCATGACCATGGAACGGCGCTCGGCCCCCATCATCACTTTGTCCTTGGCGTTCTCAAAGTCTTCCATAGTGAGGAACCGCTTGCCCGTACGCGCTGCCATCAAGGCAGACTCGTTCACAAGGTTTGCAAGGTCCGCACCCGAAAATCCTGGCGTACCCCGTGCAATAATCCGCAAGTCCACATCAGGACCCAGCGGCGTCTTGCGCGCGTGCACTTCCAAAATCTTTTTGCGGCCATTGATGTCTGGGTTTGGCACTTGCACCTGACGGTCAAACCGACCAGGGCGCAGCAACGCAGGGTCCAGAACATCA
>CAYWIR010000354.1:0-3215 GCA_964458375.1 uncultured Neptunicoccus sp. | reverse complement strand
GCGATATCTGCGTTCACGGTGGCGCGGAACAGGGGGAAATCAATCTGCCCAGATGCGCCTTGGGCGTATTCGTCCATAAACTGGCTCGCGCCCCATTGTGGGTTGGTGGAAAAGCGGTAATCGAGCCCGTTCAACATGCGGCGCTTGTTGTTGTTGAGACCTTGGTCCGTGGCATCCCCTGCGCGGGTGCGGGAGTAGATGCCTTTGATTTCGGACAGGATTTTGGGCCATTCGTCTGATTGCACCGTTGCCGACAAAGACAGCAGGGCGCGGTTCTTGGCGATTTGTTCGAAGTCAGAGGTTGGGTTATAGGCGGCGCGCAGTTCTTGGCGGATGATGCGGAACATTTCGGAGCCTTGATAGGCACCCATGTAATCCATCAAAAGGTTTGCGCCGACCATGTCTTCGGGACCATCAAAGGTTTCGTATTTCACCAAATATACAAGGGTTTCACGGCTGTCAGGATCAGGGGCGAAGATAACGCCTTTGGGTAAATCCGCGAGGTTTGATTGGGGATATTCCGCGTCTGATTCTTGCCGAGGTAGCCCCGTGATAAAGTGAGCAAGGGCGCTGCGCAGGTCGGGATCATCTGAGCGGGCGACGATGTGGCTGGGCATTCCGAAAACGAAGGAAGATGCGGGGGTGTCGGTGCTGTTGGTGTCATCGGGAAAGATGATGAAATCGCTCAGTGCGCCGATGACATTGGTGGGGCGGCGGGTTTTGGTGGCGAGCAAGGGGCGTTGTTGCACCAATTGACGGGCATACCAGTCTTGGGAAAACTCTGGGTTGGTCAGCAGATCGCGTGCGTGGGTCAGCCCATCGGTGAACGCATCTGGCGGTGCCGTCACCGTCAGCATGATGTGTTCTGCCAGTATGGTGATGTTGAAGTTGATGCCGTTGATTTCGCGATAGGTTTCGGCTTCAAACGCGGATTGCGTTTGGGTTGGCCCACCGATGATCGTGGCAAGCCCTGCGTGCACTGCGTCGACGCGGCTGTCTGAAACATCGTTGAGCGGCCACATTAGGCTCATCGCGGATAGGCCGTTGGTGAGGGGGCGCAGGCTGGCGTATTGCGGTGTTGTTTTGCTGGCCAAAAGTTCGGGTTCAGCCAGTGCTGGTGTGGTGGCACAACATAGGATTGCGAAGAGGAGGGTGCGAAGGTGTTTCATATCAATCCTCCTTCTTTGCGAAAACAACGGATGTGGCGGATGGGGCGAGCAGGGCGTTCATGAACAGCATGACTTCGTCGTCTGACGTGCCTTCGATAAGGGCGCCGTAGGTTCCAGGTGACACGGGGGGCAATCCGTCCGAGGCCACGTTGGCGATAAAGCGCAAGAAATCACGAGGGCGACGTGCGGCCCCTTTGGCATGTGCGGCGTTTCGCTTGCGGGCCGTGTCGATTTCTTCGGCTGTGATCGGTTCATCGAGCAGCGTATTGAAGGCGTTTTCAAATTTCGCCAAGGCGGTTTCAAAATCCACCCCCGGGGCGGGTTCAAGGAAAGCGGTCATTTCCGTATCCCCGTTTTTCGCCATAAAGAAATCTGTTCCAGAGGAGAGAAAGTCGAAGCTGTTGAACATCAATGCTTCGCGCATACGGGATTGATAGATGGACACGCCGATGAAGAATTCCCCCTGCAAATCTATGCTGGTATCGACCCAATCGAGGTCTACGAACTTGCTGTAGACGAGGATGTCATCGTTTAGGCGGTTGGAGCTGAGGCGTTCCAAATGGCGCAAGTTCGGATTGGGTTTTTCGTTCAGCCACCATTTTTCAGGGGCCACAGAGGCGCGGGTGTCGCCGAAGTATTCTTTGACCTTGGCAGCGGCGTCCTGTTCCGAGATTTTACCAGAGATAAGCACCATAACGTTTGCTGGGGCGTAGTGTTTTTCATGGAAGGCCAAAGCGGTTTTAAGGTTCAGCTTGGGCACGTCTTCAATCATGTTGTTGGCGCGGCCACGTTTGGATTCGTACAGGTTTTGATGGGCAATGCGGCGCAGCCAGCGGGTTGGATACTGCCGTTCGCGCAGGAAGGTTTCCCGTTCGACGATTTTGATTTCGCTTTCCAGAAAATCCTGCGGCAGTTTTGGCGTATAAAGCACGGCGCGAGACAGTTTCATCAGGCGGTCAATATCGTTGGGTGCGCCTGAATTTGTGTAGATGGTCGCGACAGAGCTGGTGGTGGCGTTCAAGTCGCGCGCGCGGGGTTCACGCAGCACATAGGTGTCGGCAGAAAACGCGGCGAGATGTTCGAGAAAATGCGCCGTGCCTGAGATTTCATCGTCATCATAGCTGCCCGACAGCACGATCAATTGCACATCGACGCGATTGAAATCATCCCGTGGGATCACATAGGCGGAATGCAGCCCACCGATGTCCTTTAGGGGGATAACCCCTTGGGCATGGACGCTGAGTGCAGAGAGGAGAAGGGCAAAAGCGGAAAGAAATCGGATCACGAGACAGCCTGTTTTTATAGGTTTGGTCCAGTTTGGTGGACCTGAATTGATATGGAGTAGAACGGCTTTGCGTCAAAGATGCAATCGGGTGGTCGTCGTCTGTAACGAAAAAAGCCGCCCCGAGTGGAGCGGCTTTTCCATTTGAATTTGGTCGATTTACATATCGTCGTAGATTGGGAAGCGGCCACATAGGTCGGCGACTTTGGCTTTTACGGCCTCTTCGACTTCGGCGTTGCCGTCGGCACCGTTGGCGGCCAGACCATCGACCACTTCTACGATCAGATCGCCGATTTCGCGGAATTCTGCCTCGCCAAAGCCGCGGGTTGTGCCCGCTGGTGTGCCAAGGCGGATGCCCGAAGTTACGGTCGGCTTTTCTGGGTCAAACGGGATGCCGTTTTTGTTTGTGGTGATATGGGCGCGACCAAGAGCGGCGTCTGTGATGTTGCCTGTTACGCCTTTTGGACGCAAATCCACCAGCATGACGTGTGTGTCTGTGCCGCCTGTGACGATATCAAGGCCACCTTTCATCAGTTGATCCGCCAGTGCTTGGGCGTTTTTGATCACTTGTTCTTGGTAGGCTTTAAATTCTGGGCGCAGGGCTTCGCCAAAGGCAACGGCCTTGCCTGCGATGACGTGCATTAGCGGGCCACCTTGGATGCCCGGGAAGATGGCGGAGTTGAATTTTTTGGCCAGTGCTTCGTCGTTGGTGACGATCATGCCGCCGCGTGGGCCGCGCAGAGTTTTATGCGTGGTTGTTGTGG
>CAYWIR010000353.1:0-3226 GCA_964458375.1 uncultured Neptunicoccus sp. | reverse complement strand
AGACATAGGGACGTGCTGAGCCATAAAGTAGTAAAAATTCGTGACGCATTTTCACCAACGGGGATCAAAGTTTGCCCCCCAAAGCGAATTTCACTGCCGCTGAGCCATTGGCCGACAAGGGATAGAAGAGGGTAGGCCACGGCCAAAAGCATGGTGAGGTTGATCAGCCCCGTGCTCCACGCCGTGCGGGCGGGCGAAAGGTTGTTTTCGACTTCGTGGTGAGACAGGCGGGTGTCGAGCCAGCTGAGCCATTTGCCCATGATCTGTTTGTAACGGGATTTACCCCGTTGTTGAATCAGTGCACCGATCCAGTGGCGGCGGGTTACGTCATCTTCATGGATTTTGCCGTAGGGGGTGAGAGTCATCATGACGACGATCAGGACGAGGGGAATGCCGAGCTGCCATGACGCGGCGTAAACGATTTGAATAAGAAAATCCACAATTGGCCCCCTGAAATGCACTCGCAATCTAGGGTGGTGGCGTGGTTTTGGGAAGTGGGTTTGTTTTAGGGGGTTGGTGGGGGCGAAGTCGGCGGGGTGAACCCCGCCCTACGGGTTATCCAAAGACGGCCATGCCGAGCCATTCGCAGACCAAGGCGGGGGTGTCTTTGCCTTCGATTTCAATCGTTAGGCCGTGTTCTTGCAGGAGTTGGGTTTCGGATTTTTGCACGACGGAGTTTAGGACAAAGCGGCCGCGTATTTTATCGCCTGCGCAGACGGGGGATAGGAAGCGGACTTTGTTGAAGCCGTAGTTGATGCCCATGGTTTGGCCTTCGAATTTGGTGAAGGTTTCAATCGCGAATTTGGAGGCCATGGAGAGGGTGAGGAAGCCGTGGGCGATGGTGCCGCCAAAAGGGGTTTCGGCGGCGGCGCGGATTGGGTCTGTGTGGATCCATTGGGGATCATCTGTGATGTCGGCAAACACGTCGATGCGGTTTTGATCAATTTGGACCCATTCAGACAGGCCTGTTTCGGTTCCGATGCGGGCGGTTTGGGCCGTGAGCGCGGTTTCAATCATATCAATATCCCCAGATGTGTTTTTTCAGATTAGAGGGCAGGCGTGCCGCTGTGTCCACTTCGACGTCACGTATTTTTGCGAAGGGTGGCTTGCCCTTCGAGATCAGAGCGGCAAGGATGCCCCTGAGATTTTGGGAGAGTTTTCATGACGCCGTTTGTTTTTAACACTGCTGCGAGCCTTCAGTTTGGGGCGGGCAAGATTGCAGAGCTGGGGGATATGGCACGGGCGCGGATGGGAACGCGTGTGATGCTGATCAGTGATCCTGGCTTGGTGCAGATTGGCATGGTGGCGCAGGCGGTTGAAATATTGCAAGGCGCTGGGCTGGAGGTTGTGGTTTATTCCGATGTGGAGGCCGATCCGCCCGAGGCGATCATCCACAGTGCGGTTGAGCAGGCGCAGCTTGGCAAGGTTGAGGGGATCATTGGTCTGGGCGGTGGATCGTCCCTTGATGTGGCCAAGCTGGTGGCGGTTTTGGCGCTGGGCAATGAAACGCTGGCCGATATGTATGGGGTTGGGAATGTGAAGGGGCCACGCTTGCCCCTGATCCTTGTGCCCACGACTTCTGGCACTGGGTCCGAGGTGACGATGGTGTCGATTGTGACCACGGGCAAATCGGAAAAAATGGGCGTTGTATCCCCTGTTATCCTGCCCGATGTGGCGCTGCTTGATCCAGAGCTGACCTATGGTTTGCCGCCCCACATCACAGCGGCGACGGGCATAGATGCGATGGTGCACGCGATTGAGGCCTATGCGTCCGTATCGCCGAACAACAATCCGATTTCGCGCAATTTGGCCTGCGAGGCGTTGCGCCTGATGGGTGGTGCGTTGGAGCGCGCGGTTTCGGATGGGTCGGATCATGCCGCGCGGGGTGATATGTTGCTGGGGTCCATGATGGCGGGGCAGGCGTTTGCGAACTCCCCTGTGGCGGCTGTTCATGCGCTCGCCTATCCGATTGGCGGGCATTACAAGGTGCCCCATGGGCTGTCGAATGCGTTGGTGTTGCCCCATGTGTTGCGGTTTAATGCGGTGACTGCGCCCAAACCCTATGCGGAAATAGCGCCCTATGTGTTCCCTGAGATGGCAGGTCTGGGGACGCAAGAGGCGGCGGCGGCCTTTGCGGAGGAAATGCAAGAATTGTCCAAGCGATGCGGTTTGCAACAAGGGTTGCGTGAGATGGGAATTGAGCGAGATGCGCTGCCGATGTTGGCAAAAGATGCGATGAACCAGACGCGGTTGTTGGTGAACAACCCGCGTGAAGTTGATCAGAGCGCGGCGTTGCAGATTTACGAGGCGGCGTACTGATGGGCCGTCTTCCCCCAAGCACCCGTGACCAGTTTCCGTTGTTTCGCAGCGTGCCAACGCGGTGGCATGACAATGACATCTATGGGCATATGAATAACGGCATTCATTATCAGTTGTTTGATACGGTGATAAACGGCTGGATGATGGAGATGGGCATTCTGAAGTTTAAGGCTGAACATGCGTTTATCGTGGCCGAAACGGGGTGTCGGTATCACGGGGATATTATGTATCCCGATGTGGTTCATGCAGGGATGCGTGTGTCAAAACTGGGCGGATCGTCGATTATTTGGGACATTGGGTTGTTTCGAAACGACGCCGAGGTTGCGGCGGCTGATGGTCGATTTGTGCATGTGCATGTCATTCGCGAAGGCCACACGCCCACGCCCATGAGTGATGAGGTTCGCGCGGTGTTCGCGCCTTTGGTGGTTTAGGACGACACGCCTTTGTAAAGGTGCCATGTGGCGTGGCCAAGGATTGGCAGCACGACGAAGAGCCCAAGGAAGAACGGGATCATGGCCAGAAGGGTGATGGTTCCGATGAAGAGACCCCATGACAGGTAGATCAGCGGTGATTTTTGAACTGCGCCCAGCGATGTGATCAGGGCGCTGACGAAATCCACATCCCGATCGAGGATCATCGGCAGGCCAAGCACAGATATTGAGAAAACCAAGGTTGCGAAAATCGCGCCAACCGCTGTGCCAAAGGCGAGCATCATGAGGCCGTTTGGGCTGATGAAGACGTCGAAGGACGATAGGATGTTGGTCATGGGGGCAAGGCCAAGGAACAGCGCAAAGATCATGTGGCCAAGGAAGAACCAGAACAGAAACGTGACCACGATAATCACAGCGAGCCATGGGAGTTGGCCGTTTTTCTGGTTCCAAACGACGCTGATGATGTGGCTGAATAT
>CAYWIR010000352.1:0-3238 GCA_964458375.1 uncultured Neptunicoccus sp. | reverse complement strand
ACATAGCGCGCGCCCGACAACAAAGAATAATGCATCCAGCCCCCCTGTCCTTCAGCATCCTGAACCCGCCGCCAATGGCCATATTCCGCAATCACTTCTAGGGGCATGTTCTCATGCTTGAAAACCCAATCCACACGATGGGTCAAAGAAGGTCCCCGCCGCACGTTGCCTTCACCCGCTTTCATCGAAACAAATCGCGGCATCGGCAAGTTGGTCACAGGCCCACGTTTGGTCTCTGACGCCGCAAACCCATTTAAGCCCGTGAAAACAAGCGTTAAAATCGCAATCAAAACAGTTGAAATCGCCCGTGTCATCGTGACCCGCCCGTCTAAATTTGTGCCTCTGATGGGGTCTTTCACCTTGCCCCTTTGGCGCAATTCTTGTCAGAATAGCACAAACAAATCCAGCATTGGTTGCCCCGAATGTCCTTAAGAAAACTAAGTGTTGTCGTTACGCGACGGTTACCCGAAGCCGTGGAAACCCGCCTCGCAGAACTGTTTAACGTCACGCTGAACGACACAGACACCCCGTTGACCCGCGATCAGTTGATCGCGGCCTTGCGCACCGCTGACGTGCTGGTCCCAACGCTCAATGACACGATTGATGCAGGCATGTTGGCCGCCGCTGGGGACAACATGCGATTGATCGCCAACTATGGCTCAGGCGTGGACCACATTGATGTGACCACGGCGCGCCAACGGGGCATCACGGTCTGCAACACCCCTGGGGTGCTGGCAGATGACACCGCAGACATGACCCTCGCCCTGATCCTCGCCACCATGCGCCGCTTCAAAGAGGGCGGAAACCATCTGCAATCTGGGGATTGGCTCGGTTGGTCCCCTTCGGCATTCCTCGGCGCACGTTTGGGGGGCAAACGGCTTGGCATTCTGGGCATGGGCCAAGTGGGCAGCGCCGTTGCCACACGGGCTGCGGCCTTTGGAATGGAAATCAACTATCACAACCGAAACCAAATCCATCCCGAACGGGAAAAAGCTTTAAACGCAACCTATTGGCCCAGCCTCGATCAAATGCTCGCCAACATGGATGTGGTGTCAATCAACTGCCCACATACACCCAGCACCTTTCATCTGATGAACGCGCGGCGGCTGAAACTGATGAAACCAACCGCTTTCATTATCAACACGTCACGGGGCGAAGTGCTCGACGAAAACGCGCTCACACGGATGCTGCGGGCAGGCGAATTGGCAGGTGCGGGCCTTGATGTCTTCGAACACGGGAATGAGGTAAACCCCCGCCTCCGCGATCTCGACAATGTTATGCTGCTGCCCCACATGGCGTCCGCCACCAGTGAAGCACGGATCGAGATGGGTGAGAAGGTTATCATCAACATCAAAACCTTCGCCGATGGCCACCGCCCACCAGACCGCATCGTTCCGAGCATGCTGTAACCCGTGCGCCGCACCGTTCTGCCAACTGCACTCCTCGGTCTTTTGATCCTCGGCTCGTTACCTTTTGTCATTCACGCAACCCAACTTGGCATTCGCGGCCTAGGCGCTGCGGCAGATACGTCCCGCGTTTTCACCCCGAACGCGCCGTTAACCAATTTCAGTATCTTTTTGCATATGTTGGTCGGCGCGGTAATCACGCTTCTGGCCCCACTGCAAATGTCTACGTGGTTGCGCAGCGCCAAACCCAAGGCCCACCGCGTCATCGGACGCACTCTTGTCCTTCTTTCCATCCCAACTGCCTTGGGCGGTTTTGGTTACATTTTGTTAAGGGGCACCATTGGCGGCACGGCCATGAACCTCGCCTTCGCCCTTTATGGCATCCTTTTGTTGCTCACCGCGCTGCAAACCATCCGCTTTGCCCGCGCCCGAAACATCAAACGGCACAACCGTTGGGCCATGCGGTTCTTCTTCCTTGTCATCGGCTCTTGGCTTTACCGCGTCCACTACGGCCTTTGGTTCGCAATTATCGGGGAAAGCGGTCACACAAACACCTTCGACGGTGCCTTTGACGCGGTGCAGAACTGGGCCTTCTTCCTTCCCTATTTGCTACTGGTAGAGGCGTATTACACCCGTCGCGACGGCCCGTTTTGGGCGCGAAACTGCTAGCCGAGCAACCGCTTCGCCGCATCCACACTCACATCACCCGCTGCAACCAGCGCCGCAGCAATGCGGTCGATGTCAGCGCCTTCCGCCCCTGCCACAATCGCGATGTTTCGCGCATGCAGGGCCATATGCCCCTTTTGAATTCCTTCGGTCGCCAGTGCGCGCAACGCCGCCATATTCTGCGCCAAACCAACGCTCGCCACGACCATCGCCAACTCCCCCGCGCTCTCAACATTCAACAGCTTCAACGCCACTTGTGCGGCAGGATGCGTCTTCGTGGCTCCACCAACCAAGCCCAACGCCATGGGCAATTCAATCGTCCCAACCAATTGATTTTCCGCACCGATTTCCCAAGTTGTCAGCGATGTATACTGCCCTGAAATCGCAGCGAACGCATGGGCCCCAGCCTCTATCGCACGCCAATCATTCCCCGTTGCAACCACCACTGGATCAATGCCGTTCATGATGCCTTTATTGTGTGTCGCCGCACGGTACGGATCCACCAGCGCCAACGCACAAGCCTCAACAATTCCTTGCGCAACTTCAGCTCCATCCAACTCCGCCGTGCTGAGCGTTTCAGGCGAAACCTCCACTTTCGCCCGCACCAAACGCTTGTCCGCTAGGTTCGACAATATCCGCAAACGGCTTTGTCCCCCCGCCAGCGCAGCCACGCGCGGGGCCAATAATTCCGCCATTGTGTTCACCGTATTGGCACCCATCGCATCGCGCACATCAACCAGCAAATGCGCAACAACCATCGGCCCAACTGAGGACGTTTCAAAGGTGTGAACCTCAATATCTTTGCACCCACCACCAAGCGAGATCAGCACCGTGTCCTTTGAATTTGCCAAAGCAATCAAAGCAGATTTGTCGGCCAAAATTGCCGCCTTCGCGGCCTCTACATCGGCAACACCCAGCACCTGAATTTGCGCCCGCATAATGGGATCATCCGCATCCGCCGTGAACCCACCATCAATTCGCGCTAACTTGGCCATGTAACTTGCGGCCGCTACCACAGACGGCTCTTCCACCGCCATTGGCACCAGATAATCCTTGCCGTTCACACGGAAATTCGTCGCCACGCCCATTGGAATTTCGAACTTGCCAATGACGTTTTCGATCATCCCATTCGCCAGCTCCAGCGGCAGGATATCCCGCCCCGCCAG
>CAYWIR010000351.1:0-3243 GCA_964458375.1 uncultured Neptunicoccus sp. | reverse complement strand
GCGTCTTTTGCAAAAGGAAAAACCGTGATGCGCGGTGTGGGTGAGCTGCGTGTGAAGGAATGCGACCGCATTGACGCGATGGTTGTGGGATTGCGGGCAATGGGGGTCGAGGTGGAAGATGGGCCTGATTACATGATCGTGCATGGGCGCGAGGGGGATGTGATGGGCGGCGGCACGGCCAAGACCCATTTGGACCATCGCATTGCCATGTCGTTTCTGTGTATGGGGCTTGCCACGCAAAAGCCTGTGTCGGTCGATGATGGCGGCGCGATTGTCACCAGCTTCCCAATCTTTAACGATTTGATGGGTGAATTGGGTGCACAGATCACCCGCGATAATTCGTAAGCAATTCTAGATTCCCTTTTGGCGCGGGCTTGGGTAAGTGTGTGGCGAGAGATAACCTTTTAGGCGAAGGCATAGCCGATGAGTTTTATTGTAGCGATTGATGGTCCCGCAGCTGCGGGCAAAGGCACCGTGGCAAAAGCGGTTGCGGCGCATTTCGGATTTGCACATCTGGATACGGGGTTGTTGTACCGTGTTGTAGGGCGTGTGGCGCTGGAGCGGATTGGACCGTCATTGGAAACCGACGCGGTGATTGCACTGGCAACAGAAGTTACCGAAGCGGATTTGGCGCGTGATGACCTGCGCACGGCGGCGGTGGCACAAGCGGCCAGTAAGGTGGCCGTGATCCCCGAAGTGCGTGCAGCCTTGGTGGAGTTCCAACGCACATTTGCAAAACGTGCAGGGGGCGCGGTTTTGGATGGGCGCGATATTGGCACGGTGATTGCGCCAGATGCGGATGTGAAATTGTTTGTCACCGCGAGCGCGGAAGTGCGTGCAGAACGTCGCTATAAAGAGCTGGCAGATCGTGGTGAAGAGACCGATTACGATACGGTTTTAGAAGATGTCAAAGCGCGGGATGCGCGCGATAGCGAGCGGGATGTTGCGCCGTTAAAGGCGGCTGAGGATGCAGACGTTCTGGATACGTCGGCGATGACAATTGCGGCGGCGGTGGACGCGGCAATCAAAGCGGTGGACAGCAAACACGGGTAATTCCGTGTTTCAAGGCGATCACCGAAACTTGCACAGCCAAACGGGCTTCTTGCGTTAAGATTGAAGCAACCAGTCTGATGCAAGGGGTAAAGTATGCGGAATTTTCTGATGTCCATGGTGGTCTGTTTGGCAGGGCTGCCTGTGTTTGCCCAAGAGGGTGAGCCGCCCATGACAATGGCGCGTATGGGGGAAATCCTGTTGGCGCTTGATCCTGACGCAAGGGTGTCCAACTCTGCGATTGAAATGACATTGGACGGCATTCCTTTGATTGTTATTGCGGATGCTGCGGCAGATCGGATGCGGGCGATGGTGCCTATTCGATCATCTGAGGGTATGTCGCAGGCCGAGTTGTTGCGCGTAATGCAGGCGAATTTCGACAGTGCGCTTGATGCGCGATATGCGGTGGCGCAAGGGCGGTTGTGGGGGGTGTTTATTCACCCGCTTTCACCGCTGAAAAAGGATCAACTGTTGTCTGCACTGGTGCAGACCATCAACGTAGCGCGGACCTATGGGCAAGCCTATAGCGGCGGGGCGCAGGTGTTCGGCGGCGGGGACAGCAACGGGATTTATCAGGAGTTGTTTGAGGAATTGCGCAAGAAGGGGCAGGAGTTGTAGGCTCATTCCATTGAAGCATGTGATTGGAACTCCACAATGCCGTCTGATGAAACCTCTTCGAACGCGCAGACCCTGACGCCTTATCCGAATTTTCGGTTCAAGGTGGCATGGACCGAAAACGGCGTGCCTGCCTATGTCGCGGGCATCAGTAGGGTCAGTGCGTTGACGCAATCCACAAAGGTTGTTCGCCGTCGAGAAGGGGCTGATCCATCCACGATGCATGCCTCGCCTGGGCAGACGGAATATGCGCCGATAACGTTTGAGCGAGGCCTGTCCTATGACGTTCAGTTCGAAACTTGGGCGAATAAGGTCTATGATTATGACAATTCAAAGCAGACCGCGGGCAAAGAAGCCTCTTTGAAAGATTTTCGCAAGGACCTGACGATTGATGTTTTCAATGAAGCGGGACAGAAGGTTCTGGCCTATACTGTCTACAATGCGTGGGTGTCCGATTATCAAGCCATATCTGAGTTGGATGCGAGCGGAGAAGCGGCGATCGCTATTCAATCCATGACAGTTCAGAATGAAGGTTGGGAGCAGGACGATAGTGTTGCACCTGCCGAAGAGCCGAGCTTTACATTGCCGCGCGGTTCCTAGGTTAAGGCTGCCTTGGATGGCAGCCCCCTGAGTTTTGTTTGGTTCGTATTCGGTTATGAAATGGTCCAGAAGCCGCGTCCGAACAGGCCGACGCTGATGCGGCGGCGCATGTTGTTTTGGGTGGCGACGGCTTCAAAGAAGCATTCATTTTTGGTGAACCAAAAGATCGCCTCGGCGTTGTTTTCGCTGTGGCGCAGGCCAAGGTGTGCGCCTGTTTCACCCCCTGCGGGTGGTGTGGCGGCATCCTTTGGATCCCAGCCCCAGAGATAGGCAACGCTGGAATTGGATTGGTTCCAGCCGTGGCGGGTGATCGCGCCTGTGCTGTGGTTTAAGAAATCAACGGGCTGATGCCAGTAGGGCGGTTGGCTGGGTGCGGTGGTTTGCTGCACAGCGGGGTGCCATGTGGCGTTGTCCATCGGGGGTACGGCGGTGCCTGCGTTGTCGTTGTACCAATGTCCGCTGTGGGTGCCTGCCCAAGCATTCCATCCTGATGCGTTGGCATAGGCGGCGGGGTAGGTGAGCGATTGCAGGCAGGCGGCAGGGCTGAAATTGATGTTGAACAGATAGTCCTTTGGGCTTTGCGGGGCAGAGGGGCCTTTGGACACATATCGCTGCAATAACATCTGGATGACTTGGGTGCGGGTGTAGTTGGTGGTGGGGTTGAAATAGGTCAGGCGGATTTGATCGTTCGACACGCCGCCTGGGCGGTTGGGGATGCCGCCGTGATAGATTTCCTGAAGAATGCGTGTGTTTACTGCGTCTGAGACGTAGGTGTCTGTCATAATAAATATCCAAATATGTAAAATAATAATGAAGGGAGTTTGGCAGGTTTATGGGGGTGGGTCAAATTTGTGGGGCATTAGAGTATGATGCTGCGAGGACCCAAAACGCAAAATGCTGTGTGCCTTGGCTTGCATTTGAAAGGTTCAGATGGTTTTCAAAGGGTATGCAAAAATCAACCGCACCATCGCTTGGGCC
>CAYWIR010000350.1:0-3245 GCA_964458375.1 uncultured Neptunicoccus sp. | reverse complement strand
GGATTGTTTCTACCTTAAGTAACCAAAATCTGCTTCTGGGAATACTTATGCGCCATTTTACGACCCGTACAGCGGGCGGCTTTTCAGCTGTCTGGTTCCAAATCTGGGAATGGTACTATACCGCCCTTGAAACTGTTCTTGATCGCTTCAACGCCAAGGACAGCTAACGAAGCAATTTCAGCCTTGCCCTTTTAGACTTTCTCGCCTAATGCAGCACCTTCACGCGGCACTTACACCCTTGGAGGATTGCCGCCTTTGTAACTTAGGAGAATATCATGGCTGATATGCCAAATATTAACGCTACACTGCGTGAGGGGACAGGCAAGGGGGCCGCCCGCCAAGCACGTCGTGATGGGCTTGTTCCCGGTGTAGTATACGGCGGTGGTTCAGACCCTGTCGCAATCAACGTCAAATTCAACGAGCTGTTCAAACAGTTGAAAGCTGGCAAATTCTTGTCCACGCTGTTCAACCTGAAAATTGACGGCCAAGAAGACGTTCGTGTGATCTGCCGTAACGTTCAGCGTGACGTTGTGAAAGATCTTCCAACGCACCTCGACCTGATGCGCCTGAACCGCACGTCCCGCGTAAACCTGTACATCCCAGTATCCTTCATCAACGAAGAAGAATCCGTGGGCCTGAAAAAGGGCGGTACATTGGTTGCAGTGCGTACAGAAATCGAACTCAAAGTGACCGCGGGCAACATCCCAGAGTCCATTGAAATCGACTTGACTGAACTCGACATCGGCGATGGCGTGAACATTTCCGACGTTAAGCTGCCAGAAGGCTCGCGCCCAATGATCACAGACCGTGACTTTGTGATTGCAAACATCGCGGCTCCATCTTCCTTGAAATCTGAAAGCGATGACGAAGAAGACGGCGATGAAGCAGATGCACCAGCCGCTGAAGGCGAAGCATCCGAAGGTTAACCTTCACTGCCTAGACATTTTAAAGGCCCGCATGTTCAAACAACGTGCGGGCCTTTTTCATTTGCGATATAACACAAAAAACACATGCCGCAGGAGGCACCCATGCAAATCTTCGTTGGCCTCGGCAATCCAGGTGCAAAATACGCAGGCAACCGCCACAACATCGGCTTCATGGCGCTTGACCGTATCGCATCTGATCACGGGTTCGGCCCGTGGCGGTCAAAATTTCAGGGCGTCATCAGCGAAGGCCGATTTGGCTCAGACCGCGTCGTCCTGCTGAAACCAGAAACCTTTATGAACCTATCAGGCCAAGCCGTGGCTTCTGCCGTCAAATTCTACAAATCCGAAGTGTCCGACATCACCGTCTTTCACGACGAACTCGACCTCGCGCCAGGGAAATGCCGTTTCAAAACAGGTGGCGGGCACGCAGGGCACAATGGTCTGCGTTCCATCCATCAACACCTCGGCCCCGAATACAATCGCATTCGCATCGGGATCGGCCACCCAGGCCACAAAGACGCGGTCGCTGGCTATGTTCTGCGGGACTTCGCCAAGTCGGATCAAGATTGGATCGATGATCTATTGCGCGGTATCTCAGATGGTGCGCCAGAACTGGCCAAAGGCGACAGCGGGCGGTTTATGAACGCGGTGGCCCTGCGCACCGCACCGCCGCGCTCCTCAAACAACAAGCCCACAGAAAAGAAGGCCGCAAAGCCCGCCGAACCGACGCCAGAACCAGAAGAACACCTCACACCGCTGCAACGCCTTGCCGCGAAGTTTCGTTAATTCAATGGATTACAAAGCCCTCACCATCACGCTCAGGATCATTTTGGCGCGCTTAATCCGTCTGGATTTCGTTGGCATAAACCGACTGGCGCGGGTCAACACCATGTTCGACGCCGACAAAATCGTGCAAAACTTCACCTCGATCCGCAGCCTATTTGACTTCAAAGACGTTGACGTAGACACCAGCGCCCCAACACCGCTGCCTGAAACAGCAAAGCCCTTGCCCGAACACTACACATGCGGTGACACGCAAATCTCTCTGTCAGACTGGCAAGCAGATCGCATGGTCTGCGCCATGGTCGTCCTCAAAAACGGCACGCGCGTCTATGAAGACTACTTCCAAGGCACCCAACCTGACGACCGCCGCATCAGCTGGTCCATGTCCAAAAGCGTCCTGTCCATCGCCATTGGCGTTCTGCACGATCAAGGCCGCCTGCCCCCGCTTACCAGCAAAATAGGCGATCTGGTTCCAGAATTGGCAAACACCGCTTACGCATCCGCCAGCTTGCAAAACATCCTCAACATGGCAAGCGGCGTGGCCTTCAACGAAGACTACCTCGATTTTCATTCGGACATTAACCGCATGGGACGGATCATCGGCACGGGCGGTTCCATGGATGCTTTTGCGCAAAGCATGACGACACAAGAATGGGCGCCCGGCACCTACAATCACTATGTGTCTATCGACACCCATGTTCTTGGCATGGTTCTGCGCGCCGTATCTGGCGCACCTCTCGCAGATTTCATCCGCGATCACGTGTTCAACCCACTTGGGATGGAGTCAGCCCCCTATTTCGTTGCCGACAGCTTGGATGAACCCTTTATTCTGGGCGGACTGAACCTTGTGACCCGTGATTACGCCCGCATTGGCCTGATGATGGCGCAAGGGGGCGAAATTAACGGCCGCCGCATTGTTTCAACGGATTGGGTTGCTCAATCCACCACACAATCCGCCCCGCCCCCTGATCCCGCCCGCGCGGAAATGGCAGACGGTGTTTTGGGATATGGCTATCAATGGTGGCTGCCACCGCACGCCGCTGCGGGTGAATACTTCGCCATTGGGATTTATGGCCAGTACATTTACATCGACACGGCCCGCCAAGTGGTGATCGCAATCAACAGCGCGGACCGTGATTTCAAAGAAGGCGACGGCCAGATCACACTCAATAATATAGAGGTTTTCCGCCAAATCGCCGCCCACTTAGAATAATTCTAAATCTTGACACTTTTCGCACCGCGCATCATATTGGCGACAACTCTTATAAGGATTAAAACCCATGTTTATCCAAACCGAAAGCACGCCAAATCCAGCGACGCTGAAGTTCCTTCCGGGCCAAACAGTTCTGCCCACAGGCACGGCTGATTTCCCAACCGAAGACGCTGCGCAAAAATCCCCACTGGCCTCTCGGGTGTTCAAAGTCGAAGGCGTCACAGGCGTTTTCTTTGGCCCCGATTTCGTGACTGTCACCAAAGATGAAAGCGTGGATTGGAACCACATCAAACCCGCAATTCTGGGCGTGATTATGGAGCATT
>CAYWIR010000349.1:0-3250 GCA_964458375.1 uncultured Neptunicoccus sp. | reverse complement strand
CCCTGCCCTTTCGCAAATTCTTCTAACCTTTGCAGGGGCATAGCTGCTTCCATATCCGTTTGGGGCATCTGAACATAAGCACGGCGAAACACATCTTGTTGACGCCGCGCGGCATCCAATGCACCCGATGTGCGGCTTTCAAAATCTGCCACAGGTCCATCGCGCAACACATCTGGCAGCGCCGCTGGAACATAGCGGATTTTACTGCCCTTTGCCTCTTCATGCCACTGCGCCAATGGGGATTGATCCACATGATCCGCCCCACCTGCAATTTCCAACATCTCGCGGGTTTCGGACATGACGCTTTGATCCTCGGACAGGCCCAGCAGCCAATCCACCGACACTTGATGGGTTTCCGCCAACGCAACCAGCGTGTCCGCACGGGGCAATCGGGCACCCGTCCCAGACAACAATTGCGACAAGGCAGAGCGGTCAATCCCCAACTGCGCCGCAAACGGGGCTTGGCGCAGCCCGCTGCGCTTGTGCAACTCGGCCAGCCGTTCCCGAAAAATATCTGATGTCAGGCGTCGATCCATGGCCTCAGTCACCACAGTTGGTGACAAAAAACAACAAAACTCTTGTTTTGTTACGAAACCCCCATTGTCTGCTGACAACCTACTGACATACTCGCCCCAAATCAGAGGACCAAAGTGAAGACCCCACTCCCCCAAATAGAATGGCCCACCATCGCCCTGATCGCTGCGACCTACGTCCTATGGTTTCTGGCAGGCGCTGTCCTGTATGACTTCGCACCAGCCCTCGCCTTGATCGCCATGGCAATCCTATGTGCGCAACATTCGTCTTTGGTGCACGAGATCATTCACGGCCACCCCACACGACACAGCGGGGTGAACGAAGCCTTCGTCTTCGCCAATCCTGCCCTCATCTGGCCCTACCATCGGTTTCGCAAAATGCACTTGCGCCACCACGCCGATGACCGCCTGACCGATCCTTTTGATGATCCCGAAAGCTACTATCGTGCTCTGCCCAGTTTTGATCAGCTGCCGCAGTGGTTTAAATCGCTTCTTGGTCTGTCAAACACTCTTGTCGGGCGTTTAATCTTAGGACCAGTCCTTGGCACCATCGCTCTGCTTGTTGGGGATACAAAACGCATTTTGGCGGGGGATCGCCCCGTCCTAAAGGCGTGGCTGTTGCACATCCTAGGGCTCGTCCCGATCCTGTTTTGCATCCTTGCCGTCTTTGAAATCCCGCTGTGGCTCTATGCTCTGACCGCTTGCTATGGCGGCGCCATGATCATTTCTCTGCGCACCTTCGCCGAACACCAATGGCATGAAACACCCGAAGGACGCACCATCATCGTGGAACGCTCCCCGCTCAGTATTCTCTATCTAAACAACAACTTACATCTTGTGCATCACCAAAACCCGACCGTGCCGTGGTATGCCCTCCCCGCGCTCTATCACCAAAACCGAGCCTATTTTGGCGCGCTCAACAAAGGCTATGTCTACCCGAATTACTGGAAATTATTCCAATCCTATGCTTTGATCGCCAAAGAACCTGTCGCCCATCCGGCTTGGCATCGGAGTAAGGAGACCGAGTGACCCGTTACCGTGCTGCACTGCCCATGTATGATTTGCCCGAACTGCGCGGCGAAACCCACGCGGTATGGGACAGCATTGTGTCTGGCTTAAAATCCCGTGGTGCAGACCCGTTGGTGGATTTCCACCACCCCCAAACCGATGACGAAACAGATGCCCTGCTGCGCCATCCCCAATTGCTGTTTTCTCAAACCTGCTGGGGGCCTATTTCCTGCGGCGTTGCCCCAGATCTTCACATCTTGGCCCAGCCCGATTTTTCCGAATTTACAGGGGGCATGGGACCACTTTACCGATCAGCAATTATCGCCACAGGGCGCGGCCCTGACCTGACCCCACCAAAGTCAGGCAAAGCCTCCCTGCCGATCCCTGCTCTTGAAGGCAAACGCCTTGCCTTTAATGACCGCGTGTCCTTGTCTGGCTATCTGTCGATCACCGCAGATATGGCCGCCGCCACGGGCAGCCGCTCACAATTCTATGGCAAAGCCGTGCACTCTGGCAGTCATCGCCGATCCGTTGATCTGGTTGCAAAAGGCAGCGCAGACATTGCTGCCATTGATTGCCGCACATGGGCCTTGTGCCGCCGTTTTGACGCCGCTGCCAAACAGGTGCGGGTGATCGGCTGGACCCAAGCGCGCAAGGGCCTGCCTTATGTGTGCAGCCCCAAAATTGACGCCGCCCTTAAATCACTGCTCACTGAAACTCTCTTGGACCTTGGCGCGCACCCCGCGACCTAACCCCTGTCTTTGGGCTCTTTTTGGTCAAAATATCCAAAATCCCAACGCCGCAACATTAGACAGCCATGCAGGTAGTGGACGCCGTCGCGTATAATTTACCATCTTCAACGCCACGCAGTTCTCCGTCGGCAACACCTGTGCGTCGCCCTACGTGCCCTGCCACACTGGTCGCCTCGACCTCCATGCCTGCTGGAACAGGGCGCACGATGCTGACTTTGTATTCAAGGGTGATGAAGGTTTGCCCTGGGGCCGCTTTTGACATAACCGCACAGGCCAAAACACTGTCCATAATCGCGCCGTACCAGCCCCCATGGGTTGTTCCCATCGGATTGGTGGCCGCAAATTCAGGGATGCCGCGAAACACCGCGCGACCCAGCTCAATCTCTTCGAGACGAAAGTTCATCAACCCTGCAATGGCGGGGGCCATCACCTCACCCGTCAGTGTTTTTTGCAGGTATTCCAAACCTGACCACTGCGCCACAAGGGCGGGGTCAGGAAAATCGGCGGGGGATTGGATGACTTTAAGGTCGCGCATGGCGTTGGCTCCGGCAGCTGTCTTGCCGTGACCCTACGGTGCGCCTTTCCTGCCTTCAAGCATCAGGCGCTGGCTTGCAGTGCCAAGTGACGCGGCGTTCTGCCAAGCGCGCGACACACATCTGCACTTAGGCTCGGATCGTTCAGCGTATAAAAATGAAGGCCATCGACCCCTTCACGCAGCAAATCATCACAAGCCTCGCTACAAAGCGCAGTGGCAAACAAGCGTTCCGTATCCGCCGCTTTGGCATGGCGGAACCCTTCCTCTAACCAAGACGGGATTGGAATGGCGCAGCGGCCCGCAAATGCGCGGGTTTTCTGCCAGTTCTCAATCGGCAGCACACCTGGAACAATCGGTTGCGTAATACCAGCCGCCACACAACGATCCCGAAACCGCAAGAAATCTTCGGTTTCAAAGAAGAA
>CAYWIR010000348.1:0-3268 GCA_964458375.1 uncultured Neptunicoccus sp. | reverse complement strand
GTTTAATCTGCGTCGCTAGGTCCGCACTAATTTCTGTGGTTTTGGCGATGGAGTAGTGGAGGTTCCCATCCGCCAAATGCCCTAAAACATGGATTTTCAAACCAGCGTCCAACGCGGCAATACGGGTTTCAACAGTTTTGACATATGTGTCGAGCTGAGACAGTGGAACAGAAATGTCGAACCATTCGCTGAATGGAAAGGCGCTTTGCATTGAAAGCGTGTCTTCGCGCAAGGCCCAGATATCTTGCGCTTGTCCCACAGACTGCGCCGAAGTTGCGTCGAGAATTTGGCCCTGTTCAAACTGATCCTCCAGCGCGGTGAAGACCACATCTTCGGCCAACCCGTTTGCGCTGTGGACCTCGTATATTACAAAAACGGGCGCGTCAGGCAGGTTTTGAAGGGGATTATTGGTTTGCAGTTTCGCATTTTCTTGGGCGAACCCGCGCCACATCACCTCTGCACGCAGAACTTCAATCGCCGCAGTTTTTTGCAGGGTAAACAGCACATTCAACGCAGCGGCCGCATCAGGCAAGGCCATTAAGAACGTATTCGCTTCAGGAGGTTCGGGCAGCAATTGCAGAGTTGCAGAGGTTATAACTCCAAGTGTCCCTTCGGCCCCAATCAAGAGCTGTTTAACGTCATAGCCCTCATTGCATTTGCGGACATGTGCCAAGTCGGACAGGATCGTTCCATCTGGCAGCACAGCCTCAATTCCCAAGACTCGTTCGCGCATGGTGCCGTTGCGATGTGCCTCCATGCCGCCCGCGTTGGTGGATAGCATCCCCCCAACAGTCGCTGTATCGCGCGCTGCAATATCAATTCCAGCTGTCAAACCATGGTGCCGCGCGGCATCTTCCAAATCCGCCAGTGTGGTATTCGCGCTCACATGCACCGTTCGGGCCACTGGATCGATTTCCAAAACACGCGGCATCTGGGTGGTCAGCAGCATCACCTCGGTCCCATTGGCGGCCAGCGCACCTGCTAAACCTGTCCGTCCGCCATGGGGGATCAGCGGTGTCTTTGTGTCATTGCAAAGGGAAAAAACGGCGGCGATTTCATCCAAACTGCGTGGTTCAATCGCCAACACTCCTTTGGTGTTGTCGTCATGGATGACAGGATCAAGCGCCGCGGTCTTATCGTCGGAGAGAACGTGCGTAATAGAGTTCAGAGCGGTTTTGAGGTCTTGTTTCGTCATATCAAAACCCTAGCGCGATTGCGTCTTGCAGGCAAAGCGATATGAAAGGGTATGTTTCAATCTTCTTACATGCGCGGTCACGCGGCGATGCTGGCGTTCTCTTTGCTGGTGGCAGGGTCATTTCCGCTGGGTGTTCGGATTGCAAATTTCATTGATCCTACAGCATTAACGGCCGTGCGGTTTTGGTTTGCTGCTTTGGTCGTTGGGGCCTTCGTAGCAGCTGGCCCACGATTGAAGTCAGCGGATTTCAAATCCATTTGGCGATACTTTGCCCTTGGTGGTGTGTTTTCCATCTACTTTGTTCTGATGTTTGAATCCCTCAAAACCGCTCCATCTATTTCCACATCAGCGATTTTCACGCTGACACCAATCATGTCTGCCTTGTTTGGGTGGTTTTTGTTGCGCCAAGTGACAACGGGTTGGATGGCGCTGGCCCTAACCGTGGGTGGGCTAGGCGCGGTTTGGGTGGTGTTTCGCGGGGATATTGGCGCCATGCTGCGTTTTGATATTGGACAGGGGGAGCTGATTTACCTGCTCGGCTGTTTTGCCCATGCGTTTTACACTCCATTGGTACGGCGGCTTAACCGGGGGGAGCATCCTGCCGTGTTTACCCTTGGAACCATCATCGCAGGTGGCATTATCCTAACGGCAATTTCAGTGCAAAGTTTGGCGGTAGTTGATTGGTCGTCTTTGCCGACGATATTCTGGATTGGCCTCGCCTATATCTCTGTGTGTGCCACGGCTTCGTCTTTCTTTTGTGTGCAATACGCAACGCTGCATCTGCCGTCCGCCAAAGTGATGGCCTATACCTATCTGATTCCAAGCTGGGTCATTCTGTGGGAGCTGGCGTTCGGATCGGAATTACCGCAGTTTGTGATTCTTCTTGGCGTGGCGGCAACGATAGTCGCACTGGTCATGTTGCTGGCAGATCGTTAACGGCGAAACAGCGGGCCGAAGTTTTTGTAATGGATCGCCTCCAAAACGACAGCATTTGTGTTCATGGTCAGGATTTCATTGGCGCTATGATCGCTTTCAAAGAGCCCCGCGTACCAACCACGATCACTTTGCAGATGTTTCACCGTATCCACCAGTTTTTGCGTATACTCGTCCTGCATCAACGCCCACCAGCCAAAGCTGCCCTTGGTCGAAATGCCCCTTTTGTCAGACACATTCACCCGTTTGGCTGTGACGGACACAAAAGGCGTGTGATCCACCAGCACAGTGTTATACGCGAAATAGGGTTTGCCCTTGATATGATCCTCGCTCAGAGCAGTTAGTTTCCCTGTGAGTTCATATCGAAAAACCTGCGCGTCATAAACGGCACGGGCAACAGAAACACTCTCGGGTCGCCAGCCAAACTCCAAAGCCTCCAGCAAAAACGGTTCCGACGTCGTAACAGAAGATACACCGTGGGTTTCTTGTGTGCGTATATCTCCAGGGATATGAATGTCGTGAAACCGTTGAAAGCGTAGGATCGGGGTGTACCGGCTGGCAAGCTCAACAGACAAGCCAATTTCCAGACCAATCACACCTGCATATTGTTCATATCCAATGCGACCTTCCTGAACAAATTTTTCATGGGCTTCCCCACGGATCGCGATGCCCTGAAAGCGCCCCTCAGATACGAGGTATTTCATCTCCCAACGATCCATGACCGCCTGTGCCTCATCCGTAAGTTCTGGGAATTGTTGTGTCGCCACCAACATCCCCGAAATCAGCCGCATGATATCAAGGGCGGACCACCCTACCCCTTTGGGCGTGGCTTTGTTGGCATAATCCGTCATCTGCAACGTGCCAGTGTTATACACTTTGTTCGGCAATTTATCCTGAAACAATGGGATTTTTGCGAGGCTACCAAAGGCTTTTGACAAACGTGCCTTTGCTTCAACATCTTCAATCACGCCCAATCGAAACGCTGCAACGATGGCAAGAAAATACCCCCCTTCGTCCCAAAGCGTAGTGGAGTTGAAGTTGTTTACCGCCGCAACCAAACCTGTTTGGGGGTGTTCGTTTGCCACAAAATAGGACCAAGCAGTCCTGGCCCATTCCAATTCTTCAGGCGTTGGTCCGCTG
>CAYWIR010000347.1:0-3280 GCA_964458375.1 uncultured Neptunicoccus sp. | reverse complement strand
AGAACCGAATTAACGCACCGCCGCACAAAACGCCGCAATCTTCGCGGCATCCTTCACGCCTGGCGCACTCTCAACACCGCTGGATACATCCAGCTGCTGCGCACCCGTCATCTGGGCCGCCTCGGCTGCATTTTCGGGTGTCAAACCACCTGCCAGCATCCACGGAACCGCCCACCGACGTCCCGCAATCAAACGCCAATCAAACGCCAAACCATTGCCGCCCGGCAAATCCGCATTCTTGGGCGGCTTTGCGTCCACCAAAATCTGATCCGCCACGCGGGCATACTCGTTCAATTTTGGCAAATCACCTTCGTCCGCAACGCCCACCGCCTTCATAACGGGCAGGCCATAGCGTTCTTTCACTTCTAAAACACGTTCAGGGGATTCACTGCCATGCAACTGCAGCATATCAATGGGAACCTCTGCCAAAATCGCATCCAACTGCGCATTCGAAGGGTTCACCACTAACGCCACTTTGCACACACCGTCCGTAACGCCCAGCGCCAGCGTGCGTGCGTGTTCAATGCTCACATTGCGTGGCGACTTTTCAAAGAAAACAAATCCAACATAGGCCGCGCCTGATGTCACCGCTGCATCGACTTCAGCAGGGGTAGACAGACCACAAATTTTGGTACGCATAGCCCTACTCGATCAACGCCAGCACATCATCCGTGCCTTCGCCATTCTTCGCCTTTAGAACCTTCACTTCTCGTTCCAAACGGCTGACCTCTTTGCCCTTTTTGGACAAGTCATGGCGGTATTTAAACTCGCGCATCCATTCCCAGACAAAGCCGATCAACAACCCCGCTACAATGCCAAGAAAGATCACCAGAAAAAGGGGGAGTGTAATGTTGCCTGTCAGGCCAAACACCCCAGCCAACTCTTCTGGCATCAGGCGCAATGTAACCGCTTCGCGGTTCGCCAACGCAACGACAATCAAGGCAATGCCAATCACCGCTAAGAACAAATATCGGATATAACGCATGACCAGCCCCATTGTTTCTACACCTTGCATGTAACGCCGATTTCAGCGGATGCAAGGTGCCGTGGAATTAGCTGCCGTTCAGCCGATCCCGCAACAGCTTGCCCGTTTTAAAGAACGGTACATGCTTTTCATCCACTTGAACGGATTCACCCGTACGTGGATTGCGCCCAACCCTAGCATCGCGCTTTTTGACGGAAAACGCGCCAAAACCGCGCAATTCAACACGATCGCCAGACGCAAGTGCTTCTATGATTTCATTGAACACGGTGGACACAATACGTTCCACGTCACGTTGATACAAATGTGGGTTTGCTTCTGCAATTTTCTCCACGAGTTCCGAACGGATCATTGACTAATAACCTCCCTAAGCGCGGCCTTATAGTGGCCCGGATTACGAAGGAGTTTACAGAATTTACTTTGCGATGGAATAGAGCCGTGGCCCTGTTTCACCCGAAATGCGCTCTAAGCTGCCGTTTTTGAGTAAAAATTTCCCAACAGGTCCGAATAATCCACTGTCTTCATACTCCAGAGCATAGATATCGACAGGAAGTTCGGATTCCACCGAATCGAGCGAATCGAGATACGCCGTAGCGTCATCAAAGCCGCCAATCGCATCAATCAGGCCCAGATCCAGCGCCAAGCGGCCCGTAAATACACGCCCATCAGCCACAGTATCGAGCTGTTGACCACTCAATCCGCGTCGCTCTTCAACCAAACTACGGAACCACACATAGCTTTCTTCGATCAGCGCCTGCTCTGCGGCCCGCGCTTCAGGCGTAGACTTGCGAAAGGGGGATGGCCCACCTTTGATGTCGGACGAACGGATCGTCTGCATGCTAATCCCGATCTTATCCAACAGATCGGTCATATCTGGATATTCCATTATGACGCCAATGGACCCTGTGATGGTATTGCCCCGCGCGATAATATGATCTGTTCCAATCGCCGCGATATACCCACCCGAGGCAGCCACTTCACCTAACACCGAAACAACAGGTTTCTTTTCCGCAATCTTGCGCAGCCGCTCATAGACGGCTTCAGACCCAACAGTCGTGCCACCCGGGCTGGAAATGCTAACAATCAGCGCCTTAGCGTTGTCGTTTTCTTCAACGTCTTTAAGGGCCTTATCCAAAATAGGATCATCGTAAATCACGCCCTGCAATTTCACATGCGCAATATGATCACCAAAACGCGGTCCGCCGCCAAAAAACGCTCCAAGCACGCCCAGTAAGACGAACACCCCTAGCGTGACAAACACGCCGCGCCAAAACGCAGAGCGGCGCCATTTACGGCGCCGCTCTTCATAGAAATCACGTTCCAGAGCATCCATAGTTCAACTCCTTCCCGTAAATCGATTTACTCGTCGTCTTGGCCTTTAAGGGCCGCGCCGAGGATATCACCCAAAGATGCACCAGAGTCAGAAGAACCGTACTGCTGTACTGCTTCTTTCTCTTCTGCAATCTCACGTGCTTTGATCGACAGACCAAGGCGACGTGTGGATTTATCGATGTTGGTCACACGTGCATCAATGCTGTCACCTACGCTGAAACGCTCTGGGCGTTGCTCAGCACGGTCACGGGACAGATCAGAACGACGGATGAAGGATTTCATGCCTTCGTGCTCAACTTCGATGCCACCATCTTCGATGGATGTCACAGTCACAGTCACAACCGCGCCGCGCTTCACGCCAGCTGTTGCATCTGCAAACGGGTCACCATCCAGTGCTTTGATGGACAAAGAGATACGCTCTTTTTCCGCGTCGATGTCTGTAACAACCGCTTTGACCATGTCACCTTTTTGGTAATCAGCCATCGCTTCTTCGCCAGAACGATCCCAGTCCAGATCGGACAAGTGAACCATACCGTCGATGTCGCCATCCAAGCCAACGAACAGACCGAATTCAGTGATGTTCTTAACTTCACCTTCAACTTCTGTACCGATTGGGAACGCAGTTTCGAAGTTCTCCCATGGGTTGCCCTGAGTTTGTTTCAGGCCAAGGGATACACGGCGCTTCACGCTGTCGATTTCCAGAACCATCACTTCTACTTCTTGCGAAGTGGAAACGATCTTGCCTGGGTGTACGTTCTTCTTGGTCCAAGACATTTCGGACACGTGAACCAGACCTTCGACACCAGCTTCCAGCTCTACGAATGCACCGTAGTCTGTGATGTTGGTAACGCGACCCATGTGCACTGATTCCAGCGGATAACGTGCTTCCACGTCGCCCCAAGGATCGTCCTGCAGCTGCTTCATGCCAATAAAGCCACCATCATCGCATAAAACGGAGGCTGAGAA
>CAYWIR010000346.1:0-3295 GCA_964458375.1 uncultured Neptunicoccus sp. | reverse complement strand
ATCACAGGCGGTGAGACAGGGTTGCAAACCAACCTGAACGATCCGCGCATCTTCCCAGAGTTTTTGGGCGGTGGGTCTTCTGCAAACGGCAACATTCCAAAACCATCCCTCTTTGGTTTGGAAATGACAGACAGCTTTAACCTGGTTGTCGGAAGCTGGCAGTGGACCTTCAACTGGGGTTTCTATCTGTCTGGTTTGATCATGTTGGGGGCCTTTTATGTGGCGATCCGCATTTTCCGATCACCGTTTGGCCTGATGCTGAAGGCGATCAAAACCAACCAACAGCGTTTGAACTATACAGGTTTGAACACGCGGCCTTATATGCTCGCTTGTTTCGTGATCTCTGGAATGTACGCAGGGCTTGCGGGTGGCCTGATGGCCGCGATGGACCCGCAGGTGGGTGCAGAACGGATGCAGTGGACAGCTTCGGGTGAGGTGGTTTTGATGACCATTCTTGGCGGCGCTGGCACGCTGATTGGGCCAGTGCTTGGCGCGGGTTTGATCAAGTACTTTGAGAACATCTTCTCAAAGATCAACAAAGCCACGCTTGAGGTTTGGTTCGGTGTGTTCCCAGATTGGATGACCGATCTGTTGGTCACAATCGTTTATCCGTTCATCGGTAAAGGCTGGCATCTGACATTGGGTCTGATCTTTATGGCGATTGTTATCTTCTTGCCAGGTGGTTTGGTGCAAGGGGGTCAAAAGCTGGCCAGCTTTGCGCGCCGCGACCGTAAAGGTGGGGGCGCAGAAGCCGCCGCTGCCAATCAACGCAATCCGTCAGCGGAGTGAGAGAGAAATGAGTATTCTTGAAGTCCAAAACGTAAACAAGTCGTTTGGCGGCTTGAAAGCGTTGCAAAACGTGAACCTGCGTGTCGAAGAAGGTTCAATCCATGCGATCATCGGCCCCAACGGGGCGGGTAAATCGACCTTGCTGAACTGCTTTGTCGGGAAGCTGGTGCCAGATACGGGCTCTGTAACTTTTGATGGGCAATCTTTGCTGCAGAAAAAGCCGCATGAGATCAACCAGATGGGCGTGAGCCGTGTGTTCCAAACACCAGAGATCTTTACCGATCTGACCGTGTTTGAAAACGTGATGATCCCATGTTTCGCGAAGCGAGACGGTGCGTTCGAATTGAACGCATGGGGGCCTGTGACACGGGATGCAGAAATTCGCGAACGTGCGGAGCAGATGCTGATCGATGTGAACATGATCGACAAGCGCGATATGACGGCATCTAGCATGTCTCGTGGGGACAAGCGGCGGTTGGAAATGGCGATGTGTTTGTCGCAGAATCCAAAGCTGCTGCTGCTTGATGAACCCACAGCGGGCATGGCCCGTGCGGACACGGAAAGCACCATCGAATTGCTGAAAGAAATCCAAGCTCGTTTGGGGATCACAATGGCCATTATCGAACATGATATGGGCGTGGTGTTCAGCCTTGCGCAGAAGATTTCGGTTTTGGCCCAAGGCACTGTGATTGCAGAAGATTTGCCTGATGCGATCCGCAGTGATCCAAAGGTCAAAGAAGCCTACCTTGGCACCGCGGCAGAAGAGTAAGGAACGCAAGACATGAGTGATATGAACAAGAACCACGCGTCTACTGCGCCTGCGTATTTTTCGGCCTACGATGTGCATGCTTATTACGGTGAAAGCTATATCGTTCAGGGTGTGTCCATGAACGTGCATGAGGGTGAAATCCTTGCGCTGTTGGGGCGGAATGGGGCGGGTAAGACATCCACCCTGCGGGCCCTTGCGCGGCTTGATGATCCTGCGCTGGTGAAGGGGGAGGTCTGGTTGGACCACCAACCGTTGCACCAGATGAAAGCATGGCAAGCGGCGCAAGCAGGCATCGCGCTGGTGCCAGAGGATCGTCGCATTATTCAGGGCCTAACGGTGGAAGAAAACATCCAACTGGCGCAGATTGAAAAGCCGATTGGCTGGTCCATTGACCGCATCTATGACCTGTTCCCGCGTTTGGGCGAACGGCGCAAGCAAGAGGGGACAACCCTGTCTGGCGGCGAGCAGCAAATGCTGGCGATTGGGCGCGCTTTGGCCCGTGATATCAAGCTGTTACTGCTGGATGAACCCTATGAAGGTTTGGCCCCTGTGATCGTGCAAGAGATCGAAAAAACGCTGAACCACATTCGCGAACAAGGCATCACGACGATCATCGTGGAGCAGAACGCGGTTGCGGCGTTGAACCTTGCGGATCGTGCGGTGATTTTGGACACGGGTACAGTGGTGTTTGATGGCACAGCGAAAGAGGTTTTGGACAACGAAGACCTGCGCAATGAGTATTTGGCAATCTGATTTTCCGGAAGATTGTCAAAGAGAAGGGCGGCCTTAGGGCCGCTCTTTTTGTTTAGGTATTTAGAGAACATTGAAGCGGCGTGCGGTTCGTTAAGGCAACAGTGTGGCGCATATTTGCATCAGGACGCAAACTACCCAGAAACTGGGGTCCTTTGGTATGGCTAGTGTGTTTTTTCTCGTGAAACCCCAAAGGTTAACGGCAGATCGGCAACAGTGTTGCGTTAGCGCGGAATGACCGCGTGGATCGCAGTTTTCCCGTGCGCTGATCTTTGGTGGAGTTGGTCGCAACGGTGATGTTCGCGGCGCGTGTTACCCTTCGTCTTCGCGGTCGATCAATTCGTCTATGGTGTAGCGTTTTTTCACTTGGCCATAGTCCTTGGGTTTAAAGCCCGTGTCTTTGTGCAGGCAGCCGATGCCGCAAATCTGTTTTGCGATCATCTTGCGGCTGTCGATGTACCACAAGCGCCCCCCCGGGGTGGCGACGAAGCCGTCGATGCCTTCGGCTTCATCCGCGAACATGTCATCGACGGAGGGGACCTCGGAATCCACCTCGGTGTCATAGCCCGCGTGGGTGTGGTAGGAGGCGATCACCTCCATCTTGCGGGGCGGGCGTTTGGGTTTGCAACTGTCTAGCCGCCCGCGTCTGGCGGGTGTGGCGACGAGGGCGTCGTTGAGGATGCCGATGTAGCCGCAGTATTCAACGTTTGCGGTTTGGGATTTTGCTTGGACCGCGTTGAGGGTGGTTTTGGCGAGTGCGGTGAGGTCGGGTGTTTGGGCCGCAGCGGGCAGTGCGAGGATTGTGAGGAGGAGGGTGAGGGTGCGCATGGGGTGTTTATGGGCGATTGGGATTACGCTGTAAATGTTGTGTTAACCAAGTTGCGGGTTTGATGGAACACATGCCCATTTACCAGCGACCAAAAATCAGAGGCGCGTGTGTGTTCTTTACCGTGGCCTTGGCAGATCGGCGGAGTGATCTGTTGGTGC
>CAYWIR010000345.1:0-3296 GCA_964458375.1 uncultured Neptunicoccus sp. | reverse complement strand
CTGGTTACGATATTAACCAGAAACTTATAGAATATAACAACCAGATGTCCCACGGACGCGCGGCATTGGTGGGTGTGCTGAACACGCTGTTGGTTGCTGTGTTGGGCTGTATTCTTGCGACTGTGCTGGGTGTGGTTATCGGTGTGCTGCGGTTGTCCAACAACTGGATCGTTGCGCGGATCATGACCGTTTACATCGAAGCCTTCCGCAACGTGCCCGTGTTGTTGTGGATCGTTCTGATGATGGCGATCTTCATTGAAAACCTGCCCGCGCCGCGTGCGTTCCGAGGGGATAACGCCACAGCTTCGATGTATCTCGGCGATACTGTTGCGTTTACGAACCGTGGATTTTACTTCCCAAAACCTGAGATGTTTTCAGGCTCTTTGATTGTAATCATTGTGTTCTTGTTATCCATCGTAGGCATTTTCTTCTTCCGGTCGTGGTCGCGCAAGCGGCAAGAAGCGACAGGGGAAATATTGCCAAACTTTTGGATTAGTCTTGGCATTCTGATTATCCCAGCGCTGTTGGTGTATTTCATTTTGGGCCGCCCGATTGGGTTGGAGTATCCAGAACTGAAAGGCTTTAACTTCAAGGGTGGCATCTACATGCGGAACTCCTTGATCGCGCTGACACTTGCGCTCGCGCTTTATACGGCGGCTTTCATCGCCGAGATTGTGCGTGCAGGGATCATGGCGATTAGTAAGGGTCAGTCCGAAGCAGCTTTTGCTCTTGGCCTACGCCCTAACCGCACGATGAACCTTGTGATCCTGCCCCAAGCCTTGCGGGTGATTATCCCGCCGCTGATTTCCAACTATTTGAACCTCACCAAAAACTCGTCTTTGGCGATTGCGGTGGGTTACATGGATATCACAGGCACGCTTGGCGGTATCACTTTGAACCAAACAGGACGCGAGATGGAATGCTTGCTGATCCTTATGGCCATTTATCTGGCGATCAGTCTGACCATTTCAACGATCATGAACTGGTACAATGAATCCGTAAAACTGAGGGAGCGTTGATATGAGCGATATTGGTTATGTCCGCACTGAAATGTTGCCCGAACAGATGCCGCCAAACGCGACATCTGGGCCTGTCAAATGGGTTCATGAAAACCTGTTTAATGGGGTTTTCAATTCGATTCTGACGCTTCTGTCGTTGTATTTCCTTTGGTCTGTGCTTTCGGGTGTATTGCCTTGGATCTGGAATGGCTCTTGGACCGCGGGGTCCTTGAAAGAGTGCCGCGAAGTCATCGCCGCCGCTGCGGGAGAGCACGCAGGGGAGCATGGTCACGGTGCAGCCTGTTGGGCTGTTATTCGCGAGCGGTATTTGCAGTTGATCTACGGGTTCTACCCATCAGAACTGTACTGGCGTCCGAACCTTGCATTCATCGGTATGCTGGTGGCGTTGGCGCCAGTTCTGTTCAACAGCCTGCCGCGCAAGATGCTGTGGTTCTCGGTTGCCTTCCCTTTCATTGCCTTCTGGCTGCTGTGGGGCGGGTCCATCTTCTTGCCAATCGGCATCATGGTGGGTTTCTTTCTAGGTTACGCTTGGATGGAAGTGCTGGGCCGCAACTTTGGCTCCATTGTCGGAACCATCGGCGCGATCCTTGTTCCGATCTTGTGGTGGATGCTGGCCGTTGGGCCGGTTGAAACGGCTTTGTCCGGTATGACGGCCAATGCGCGCATGGACACAGCGCCTGCGAAGCTAGAGCAGATCATTGCGGATGAAAGCACGCCGCAATTCTCGCTTGATGCTGCACGGGTGACTTTGGGGGCTTTCAAAACTTTGAAGGACACCAAGGAAAAGCTGGCAACGGAAACCGACCCAGACACGATCGAAGACTTGCGGGCCACGCAATTCCAAGCGCAACGGGAAGCGGGACGTATTGGTCTCACGCCTGTGGAATCGGCGAAGTTCGGTGGCTTTATGCTGTCGATCATCATTGGTGTGACGGGCATTGTTCTGTCTCTGCCTTTGGGGATTTTGCTGGCCTTGGGGCGTCAAACGAACCTGTTCATCGTGAAAACCTTGTGTGTGGGCTTTATCGAGTTCATTCGGGGTGTTCCGTTGATTACCCTGTTGTTCGTGGCGTCCACGCTGTTGAACTACTTCCTGCCACCTGGCACGACGTTTGATATCATCCTGCGCGTTGTCATTATGGTGACGCTGTTTGCGGCCGCCTATATGGCTGAAACTATTCGGGGTGGTTTGGCGGCTTTGCCAACAGGCCAGTACGAAGCAGCAGATGCGCTTGGTTTGGATTATTGGAAAGCAACACGGCTGATCATTATGCCGCAAGCGCTCAAGATTTCCATTCCAGGGATCGTTTCGAACTTTATCGGGTTGTTCAAAGATTCCGTGTTGGTGTCCATCATTGGTTTGATGGATCCAATCGGCCTGACCAACAACATTCGCGCGGACGCGAACTGGAACGGTATTGTGTGGGAGCTGTATGGCTTTATCGCGCTGCTGTTCTTTATCGCATGTTTCAGCATGTCCCGTTATTCCATGTATCTTGAGCGCAAGCTTAAGACTGGCCATTAAGGAGCCAAAATATGTCACAAATAGCTACTGATCGTGAAATTGATCGTTCCAACATGGGTGTGTCCGATGAGGTCGCAATCCAGATCACTAAGATGAACAAGTGGTACGGTGCGTTCCACGTGTTGCGCGACATTGATATGACGGTGCAACGCGGCGAACGGATCGTGATTGCGGGGCCTTCAGGGTCCGGTAAGTCCACGCTCATCCGCTGTATCAACCGTCTGGAAGAACATCAGCAGGGCGATATCATCGTGGACGGCATTGAGCTGACGTCTGATTTGAAGAACATCGACAAAATTCGGCGCGAGGTTGGCATGTGCTTTCAGCACTTCAACCTGTTCCCGCATTTGTCTGTGCTTGAGAACCTGACGCTGGCCCCTATGTGGGTGCGCAATACGCCTAAGAAGGAAGCCGAAGAAACGGCGATGCATTACCTTGAAAAGGTAAAGATTCCTGAACAGGCGGATAAGTTCCCAGGCCAGCTTTCTGGTGGTCAGCAACAGCGTGTTGCGATTGCTCGTTCGCTGTGCATGAAGCCACGGATTATGCTGTTCGATGAGCCGACATCCGCGCTTGACCCAGAGATGATCAAGGAAGTTCTGGATACGATGGTGGAACTGGCCGAAGAAGGCATGACCATGTTGTGTGTGACGCACGAGATGGGCTTTGCCAAACAGGTCGCAAACCGCGTTATCTTTATGGACCAAGGTCAGATCGTGGAGCAGAACGAACCAGAAGAGTTCTTCAACAAC
>CAYWIR010000344.1:0-3305 GCA_964458375.1 uncultured Neptunicoccus sp. | reverse complement strand
TGACGGGAAGACGATTATCCCATTGAAAGCGCATGGTGTAACCATGATGTCTATTGGCTTGATGCTAGAAGAGGATCAGGCCGTCGTGTGGCGTGGGCCTATGTTGATGGGCGCGTTGCAACAAATGCTGGGGCAGGTGGAATGGGGCGAGTTGGATGTGCTGATCGTCGATCTGCCGCCAGGAACGGGTGATGTGCAGCTGACGCTTGCGCAAAAGTCCAAAGTGACAGGTGCGATTGTGGTGTCCACACCGCAAGATGTGGCGCTTCTGGATGCGCGCAAGGCGCTCAACATGTTTGAAAAGACCAAAACCCCTGTGCTGGGCATGATTGAAAATATGTCGATGTATGTCTGTCCTAAATGTGGCCATGAGGCGCATTTGTTCGGCCATGGCGGTGCGAAGGATGAAGCCGATCGTCTTGGCTTGCCGTTCCTTGGGGCGATTCCTTTGGAGCTGGATATCCGTCTTGCAGGTGATTCTGGTACACCCATCGCGGCCACAGACAGTCCCGTGGCAGAGGCCTATGCCGATATTGCGCGGCGTTTGGTGGGCGGTGGTCTGGCGTAACGCTTGGTGCGGCTGCGTGCTTTGGATATTTGAAAAACAAAAAAGGCTCTTAATGGTTCTTTAACTCTGTTTGAGCCTTAATACGCTGGCGGTACAGGCAGGGATGCCGATGGCCGTAAACAAAAAGCGCCTCGTTTTTTAGGTAAAGCGGGGCGTTCCTCTTTTTGTTTTTCAAATATCCAAAAGACAGAAGCCGCGGTTCGGTGGCTTTGGCGCAGAATAAGCACCGTTATACCATCCTTGTTGGGTTGACAGGTCGGCTGGGTGTTGTAGAAGGCCAATTCGAGATTTCGCAGCGCTGCCTGCACAGGAGACATGACATGGCTAAGCCTACCACAATTAAGATCCGCCTGAATTCCACAGCGGACACTGGTCATTTCTATGTGACCAAGAAAAACTCGCGTACGATGACGGAAAAAATGGTTGTTCGGAAGTACGACCCCGTTGCACGCAAGCACGTTGAATACAAAGAAGGCAAGATCAAGTAATTTGATCCGCTGGATTTGAGAGAAGAAGCCGCGACAGTGTTCGCGGCTTTTTTCGTTTCAGGGTGATGCCAGGGATGTCGCTGCGTTTTGATGGCCCAAAAAGCGAAAGGAGCGGCTCCGGGAGAGCCACCCCAATCAGGGAAAAGTTTTAGGTACTTAAATAAAACGACACCGCGTCGTTAACCTAACGTAAACAATTTAGACGCGAGATGCCCGTGAATAGTTCGTTAAAATCTTTCACGATAAGGTCTAATTCCGTAAATTCGCTGCGAAAAAAAAGAAGGGCTGGATGATTCCAGCCCTTCTTTTTCAAAATATCAGCGGTTTACGTGACGTTATGCACGCTCGTTGTATTCCATTGTTTCTGTGTTCACGACGATCTTTTCGTCCTGATTTACAAACGGGGGCACCATGACGCGCACGCCATTGTCCAAAACAGCGGGTTTAAAGCTGTTTGCCGCCGTTTGACCTTTCACCGCAGGCTCTGTTTCTACGATGGTGCAGATCACCTTTTGAGGCAGAGACGCTGAGAGGGCTTCGGACTCGTGATATTCGATTTGAATGGTCATACCGTCTTGCAAAAACGGGCGACGTTCGCCCAGAATATCCGCCGGCAATTCGATCTGGTCGTATGTTTCAAGGTCCATAAACACCAACATACCATCAGTTTCATAGAGGAATTGTTGGTCTTTTTGGTCCAAGCGCACCTTTTCCACCTTATCGGCAGAGCGGAACCGTTCGTTGAGCTTTGAGCCGTTGCGCAGGTTCTTCATTTCCACCTGTGCAAAAGCGCCGCCTTTGCCTGGTTTTACGTGATCGACCTTCACCGCAATCCACAAACCTGCGTTGTGTTCCAGGATATTTCCTGGACGGATTTCGTTGCCATTGATTTTTGGCATGAATTTTACCCTTCAAACAGTTGAATTTTTCGTCATTTCGTTCTATATGTACAAGCAATGCTCAATACAACCCAAACGATGATTTCTAAGCCTAGCGTTGTAGCTATGCGCTGCGTGCATGGCTCCCCTGCGTTTCAGGCCCTATCGAATCGTCATAAAGTTGCCATATTGCGCTGACTGCCATAAAAACAAAAAAGTAAAGAGGACGTGATGTTCGATTACGTTGATGAGACTGCTATCAACAACGACCAAGGGAAACGCTCGCAAAAGCTGTTTGCCGCTGTTGTACTTGCTGCGCTGGATGATGCCATCGCAGATGATAAAAAATACGGGAATGGTGTAGATTCCATCGCACGTTGGGCGCGGTCACGCGACGGACGTGAGGTGCTGATGTGCGCGGGTATCGAGCCGACAGAACGTTGTGTTAAAGGCATGATGGAATTTGTTGGGCGCGGTGTGCGGACATCTGTTGCGCTAAGCCGCGAAGAAAGCGAACGGCAACAGGCTGCGAAAGCCGCTTAAGCCACCCGTTTTGTGAAAAAAGACGCCCTGCTATGCGGGGCGTTTTTTTGTGCGCGAATGGTATTTCGCGCAAAGCCTATCGTTTGCGACGGCGTACAATTGGGATGGTTGTGGGCGCATTTGTTGGCGGATGGGGCGGATGGCCTTCGGTTTGAATCCAGAAGGTTTTGCCACCCCGACGCAACCAGAACGGCAGGATGATCAGTAAACCCGCAGCGAACCCCCCAATATGCGCCCAGTAGGCGACACCGCCGCCTTCGGTTGCAGGGGAAGACAAACCGCCAAAGATTTGCAAGCCAAACCAGCCTGTCAGCACGATCCATGCGGGCAGGGTGAAGGTTTTAAAAAAGACGATGACTATGATGATGATATCGACGCGCGCCTTGGGATAGAGCAGCAGATACCCGCCCAGAACGCCCGCTATGGCCCCAGAGGCCCCTACAACGGGCACATCTGAGTAGGGCGCTGCAATGATCTGGATGACCGAGGCGGCGATCCCACAGGCCAGATAAAAGGCCAAGAACTTGATGTGGCCCAAATTGTCTTCGATGTTGTCCCCAAAGATGAACAGGAACAGCACATTTCCAATGAGATGCATCCAGCCGCCGTGCAAAAACATGCATGTAATGAGCGTTTCATATCCATTGCCTGCTGTGATGTTTGCAGGGATCATCGCCCATTGCCCCCAAAACGCCCCAAGCGCGGCAGCATCTGTGCTGAGCAACGGATAATAGGCGAGAAAAACCACGATATTCGCGGCCAGTAAGGCATAGGTCACGTATGGCGTGTTGCGGGATGGATTGTGGTCGCGGATTGGAAACATCAGGT
>CAYWIR010000343.1:0-3315 GCA_964458375.1 uncultured Neptunicoccus sp. | reverse complement strand
ACCCTGCAAGGCGGTTTCGAAGATGGAGCCACAAGCGAATTGTTTGGTGGTGACGGCGGTGACACGATCATTGACGGTGACAGTGACGCAAGCATCTATGGCGGCGAGGGCAATGATGACATCATATCGGGCCACGGTGTGTCCGAGATATATGGTGGTGACGGCGATGATGTGATTGCCACGGGGATCGATACGGATGTGATCCACGGGGATGCTGGGGATGACGTGATTACGGCCATTGGGACGGTCATAAACGGTGACGTTGACGAAGTGTACGGGGGTGACGGCGATGACACGTTGAACATCCGTGGGGCCACAGAAGCCTTTGGCGGCGATGGTGCGGATACCTTTAGAAGCCACTTTAACACTTGGGTAGAAGAGGCGCCGACTGTCATGGATTTTGATCCATCGCAAGATCAGTTGGAAGTGGATGTCTATGCCTATGAAGGGCGGTTAGAGATCGATGATTTTGATCTTGAGGTACAAGACCATGACGATGGTAATGGGGCTTCTATTTATGTGGATGGTGTCGAAGTGATGCGGGTCCCCGGGGCGGCGGGTTTGAACGTGGAAGATGTGCAGTTCAATCTGATCTAGGCGTTAGCGCCCGCGTTTTAGGCCGATTAGGTTTGAGACGAACAGCGTGCTGAGAACAATTGCCCCGCCGATCAGGGCGTATTTCCCGGGGTTTTCGCCAATCACATACCAGACGAGCAAAGGTGCGAGCACTGCTTCGAGCAGGAGGAGGAGCGAAACCTCTGATGCGGTGATGTAGCGGGGGCCAAGTGACATCAGCGCGGTGCCAAGGGGCACAAACATCGCCCCAAGAAGGATCAGCAAGGTAAGTTCCGTTGTGTTGAGCGTGTCGAATTGCACGAAAGGCAAACAGATCACGGCGGTCAGGGCGTAGCCAATGGCCGTTGCAGGAACCATCGAAATAGAGCGATTTGCGCGGGCCGTGGTAAAGGCAAAGGCCAGCGTTGCTGCCGCGCCAAGCGCTATGGCATCGCCGAGCAAAGAAGACTGCCCGCCAGAATGTGACCCCGCAGCGATGATCGCAATGCCGATCAGCGCGAATATGGTGGTCCAAATCATGCGCGGCGAGAACCGTTCCCCCAGAAACGCCCAACTGGCCAGAGCGGCAAACACGGGCGATGT
This sequence comes from uncultured Neptunicoccus sp., assembly GCA_964458375.1. Classification (GTDB taxonomy): domain Bacteria; phylum Pseudomonadota; class Alphaproteobacteria; order Rhodobacterales; family Rhodobacteraceae; genus Amylibacter. The sequence goes on along the minus strand of CAYWIR010000343.1, from coordinate 2,157 downwards.
GCTGACAATAAACAGCGCGTTGGCAACAGAGGTCAGACGCAATCCGTAAATGAAGCAAAATGTAGCGATGCAGAGTAGAACGCCGTATTGCAAACCAGCCCAGCCTAACGTGCGATAGGCTTGGATCGTGTTGCGACGATAAAGGGCCAAGGTGAAAAGCCCAATCATAATGCCAGCCAAACCGCTGCGCACAAACATGAAAGTAAGCCCATCGGTTTCCACTAGTCGCACGATCAGGCTGTCAGGAATAACAGCCAGCACGCCGATGCTGGTGAGAAGGAGGCCCTTGGCTTGGTCGTTCATTTCTGCCCAAACAGGATTTTACGTTCTGCGTCTGTGTGGGGGCGGTTTGGACGTTTGTCTTTACCAAGGGACACGCCGCGCTGCACGGCGGGGCGGTCTTTGATGCGCGCGCGCCATGCGACCACGTTTGGGAATTCATCCAGTGATAGGCCCATGGCCTTGCCGATCAGAACCCAAGGCCAGCACATCATATCAGCGATGGAATAGTCATCGACGATGAAGTCGCGCCCTTCCAAGCGGCGGTCCAAAACGCCCAAGCAGCGGGTGTATTCCCCTGCGTATCGTTTTGCAGCGTAGCCGCCTTTTTCGCTGTCAGGGGCGTAATTGTGGAAATGGCTGTGTTGCCCTGCCATTGGACCTTGATTGCCCGTTTGCCAGAACAACCATTCGAGCGTTTCTTTGCGTTTTACGAGGTCTGTTGCGATGAACTTGCCCGTCTTTTCCGCCAGATACCACAGTATCGCACCGCTTTCGAAGATGGGTACGGGATCGCCGACAACATCGTGATCAACGATGGCTGGCATGCGGTTGTTCGGGCTGATGGCGAGAAATTCTGGTGTGAACTGCTCCCCCTTGCCGATGTGCAGCATATGGGTGGTGTAGGGGATTTCGAGTTCTTCGAGGAGGATCGAAACCTTCCAGCCGTTCGGTGTTGGCCAATAGTAAAAGTCGAGCGGTTGGGTCATGTGGCATCCCCCAGTTTGATGGCGCCATCGGCGGCCAGCGCGTTTATGTCTGTGTCCGATAGTCCTGCTTCGCGCAGGATTTCTGCAGTGTGTTCCCCAAGGGCGGGCGGAGTGATGCGCACAGTAGTAGGCGTTTCGGAAAAGCGCGGTGCAGGGCGGGCCTGTCGCAAGGTTCCAGCGGTGGGGTGATCGTATTCCATGATCGTGTCATTTGCCTGTACCTGCGGATGAACCCGCATGTCGCGGCGGTGCAGGACGGGCGCGCAGGGGACATCTTCGGCTTCAAGGCGTGTTAACCAATCTTCGGTGGTGCGGGTGCGCAAGACGTCTTGTGTGAGGTTGAGGCGGTCATCGATGTTTTTGCCGCGCAAAGCTGCGGTTTTGAAACGGGGGTCGTCCACCAATTCGGGCATGTCAAACGCACGGGACAGGTTGGCCCATTCTTTGTTCGATTGCACGGCAACGGAAATGTAACCGTCTGCGGTTTCATAGATCAAATCGATAAAGCTCTGCGCGTTTTCTTGGGCAAATTCGTTGCCAACAAACGTATGCCCGCCCATGTCGGATCCCCATAAGAAAGAGATCACGGTGTCGAGCATGGAGAGTTTGATATGCTGGCCCGTGCCTGTCCGTTCGCGGTGAAACAGGGCGGCAGAAATGGCTTGGGATGCGGCGTAGCCTGTGAGTTTGTCTGGCAGAATGGTGCGGACAAGACGGGGGCGGTTTTGATCGGAACCTGCCTGAACTGTGGTGAGGCCTGAGAGAGCTTGGACCAGAGGGTCATAGACAGGTTTTTGCGCGTAGGGGCCTGTTTCGCCAAAGCCAGAGATGGACACGTAGATGATATCGTCTTTTATATCGCGACAAGCGGCTTCGCCCACGCCGATACGATCTGCGACACCTGGGCGAAAATTCTGCACGATTACATCGGCGGTTTTTACCAGTGCGTGAAATGCGGCAAGACAGCGTGCATCCTTGAGGTTCAGTGTTAGGGACCGTTTGTTGCGGTTGTTGTTCACAAAAGATGCGGACATACCCGCGCGGCGGGTGGAGACCATCCGTGTGTGATCGCCCGTTTCTGGGGTTTCGATCTTGATCACATCCGCCCCTTGGTCGGCAAGGATCAGGGTCGTTGTTGGCCCCGATATCATTGAGGTCAGATCAAGAA
>CAYWIR010000342.1:0-3325 GCA_964458375.1 uncultured Neptunicoccus sp. | reverse complement strand
GCGCACAAACGGCAAGAGCGCAATGCCCACTAAGGATGCGCCGATCCAGACGGGCATGTAATATGTTGGGCCGCTCAGCGCATAAATGCCCATGGCAGTGACTGAAGGCGGTGCCAACAGAATGGCATAGCTGGAGCGTTGCGGTGGTAGAACCCCGTGTGTGCGTGCATTCCAAAGCGAGATCACCAAAATCCCTGCGGAGATCGGAATAGACAGCACCAAAACGACCGTGGCAAACGCTGCATAGCCAAGCGCAGGTGCGGCCAGCGTTGCGACCAGAACGCCCACGATAGGCAACATCAGAACGGGGGAGATTTCTTCGAATGTCTTTTCATGGCGCATCAAGATGACAACGACGCAGGCAAAGTACACGGCATGCAACAAGACCGCCATCCACCACACCAGAAAGGCGCCAAGGGTTGTGTAGGGCAACAGGAACAGCGCAAGCGCCATGGCGCACATGGAGCCAGCGGTTACCGATCCACGGGCGGGACCGATTTGCAAATCTTCCCACAGCACCTTTGGGCGGATCATCAGTTTGACGACGTAACTGGTGAGGGTCACAAGCAGCAAGAGAGTGGCCACAATGCCGATACTGGACCCAATTTCGCTTGGCACCGCCCAAACCTGTGCCGCGGCTTTCCATGCAAGCGCGAGGCCGAACAGCCCCAGAAGGCTCGGAAATAAGGCGGGGGGCGTGCGACGCCAAAAGGGTTTCAGCTTGGCCATGATGTTTTTATTGCAGTCTCTGAACAGTTGCGCCATCCATGAAATGGAACATTTTGGAAGGCGTTGCAATGGCAGGACATGGGTATGAGGATGGGCGGCTTAATTTGCCGTTCGTGGGGATCGCCACCTTTGGCAAGAAGGACTATGTGGCCGATTGGGATGCGATTGACGCGGATGTAGCGATTATTGGCGCACCGTTTGATTTTGGGGCGCAGTTTCGATCAGGGGCACGGTTTGGGCCGCGTGCGGTGCGCGAAGCCTCTACGTTGTTTTCTTTTGGACATGCGGGGGCTTATGATCATGAGGATGATGCCACCTACCTTGGCGAGGACGTGCGGATCGTCGATTTGGGAGATGCGGACATCATCCACACGGATACGATCAATTCCCACAAAAACATCGAATTTGCTGTGCGCAAGGCGCTGGCGGCAAAGACTTTGCCTGTGACCATCGGGGGCGATCATTCGGTGAATATCCCCTGCATCAATGCCTTTGACGATCAAGGTGATATCCACGTTTTGCAGATCGACGCACATTTGGATTTTGTCGATGAACGCCATGGTGTGCGCTTTGGGCATGGCAATCCGATGCGGCGGGCAGCCGAAAAGCCCTATGTCACGGGGCTGTCGCAATTTGGTATTCGCAATGTCAGTTCGACGGCGAAGGAAGGCTATGTTGCGGCGCGGGACATGGGATCAGACATCCAATCCGTGCGTCAAATCCGAAAACTCGGCGTAGAAGCCGCAGCGGCGCGGATTCCCAAAGAGGCGCGGGTCTATGTGACCATCGATATTGATGCGTTTTGTCCCAGTATTGCGCCGGGTACAGGGACGCCGAGCCATGGTGGGTTCTTGTACTACGAAGTGTTGGAATTGCTGCAGTTGGTGGCGCAAAATCACGAGGTTGTCGGGATTGATTTGGTGGAAGTGGCCCCTGATTATGATCAAACGGGCGGCACAGCGATTTTGGCGGCGCAAATTTTGCTGAACTTCATCGGCTTTATCTTTCATGCGCGCAACCAACACACATGAGGCGCTGACGCGCCATTTCTTTGAGCCCTTCGGGCGGATGCCTTCGGCGAGGATATTTTGAAAACAAAAAGAGAGCAGATGGACTTTACGGCGGGTGCAGCGTGGATGGATGGGGCGGTTATTCCTGTGTCTGAGGCGAAGATTTCAGTGTTCGACTGGGGGTTAACGCGGTCTGATATCACCTATGATGTGGTGCATGTGTGGGACGGTGCGTTCTTTCGGCTGGATGATTATTTGGATCGGTTCATGGCGTCCCAAGCCAAATTGCGTTTGGATGTAGGGATGGATCGGGCGGCCATTCGTGCGGCATTGGTAGACTTGGTGGCAACCTCTGGCCTGACATCGGCTTATGTGTCGATGGTAGCGTCCCGTGGCACGCCAATTGTGCCCGGCACCCGTGATCCAAGGACGTGCAAGAACCATTTTTATGCTTGGGCTGTGCCGTTTATCTGGGTCATTCCGCAAGATGTTGCTGCCCGAGGGGCCCATATTTCATTGGCAGAGGATGCGCGGCGCATTCCCATAGACTCGGTTGATCCTACGGTGAAGAATTACCACTGGGGCGATATGACAGCGGCGTTGTTTCAGGCGTTGGATGATGGGTATGACACCACCGTATTGCTCGATCATCAGGGGTTTGTGACTGAAGGGCCGGGATTTAACATCTTTGCAGTGATTGACGGCGTTGTGGTGACGCCCCGCGCAGGCATGTTGGAAGGCATAACGCGCCAAACGGTTATGGAGATTTGCACCGCGCTGGGCGTGCCCTGTGAGGCGCGGGACATTTCACGCGAGGCGTTTCTGGAAGCGGACGAAGTGTTTACAGCCACCACAGCCGGTGGTCCTGTTGCGGTGACGCGGGTGAATGAGCGCATCTTGGGCAATGATGTGGCTGGCCCCATTACGGCGCAGGTTTTGCAAACCTATTGGGATTGGCACACGCGCGCGGATTTAAATACGAAAGTGACCTATCTATGACCCAATCCGCGCAAGAGATTATCCAAACGTTGGACTTGCAGCCCCATCCCGAGGGTGGGTGGTATCGGCAAACTTGGACAGATGGCGCAGAACCACGGGCGGCGGGGACGAGCATTTACTTCCTGCTGGAAGCCCATCAAACCAGCCATTGGCATCGGGTGGACAGTGCGGAAATCTGGCATTGGTATGCGGGATCTGTGATGGAATTGCATCTGCATGAAGGTGAGCAAACGGAGATTGCGCTGCTGGGGCCTGATCTGGCGGCAGGGCAGCGGCCACAGTTGATTGTACCGCCCAATGCGTGGCAAAAGTCTGTGCCTGTGGACGGCTGGGTTTTGGTTGGGTGTACTGTATCGCCCGGGTTTGAGTTTGATCGTTTTGAATTGGCACCTGAAGGATGGGAGCCTTTGAGTGGATCATAAAACCTTCGTTACTTCGCTTGATGTGGAGACCCGCAAAACGCTGACGCAGAAATCGGATCGTGCGGGGCTAAAGCGGTTGAGCGGCCATATAGGTGGGATCTTAGCTCTGGGGTGGTATGTTGCGGTTGGGGCGCCGTTTTGGGGGCTTGTGCTGATACCGCTGGG
>CAYWIR010000341.1:0-3330 GCA_964458375.1 uncultured Neptunicoccus sp. | reverse complement strand
GCGCAGCCAACTACGACACGTTCACGCCCAGAAACCCGCATTTCAAATGCCAAGTCGAACACAAACGCCGCGGCATCTGAAACGCCTGTTTCGCCTGCAACGCAACCCACTGCCGAAACCTTACATCCCCACGGTCAGCGCCAAAACACCCATGATGCACCCGCCCTGACGCGCAAAACTGCGAGCCAACGCTCTTTGGCCCAAACCCTGAAATCAGCCGCAACACGGCAAGCAACGCTGACCCCAAGCCGATCTAAGCCTGCTCAAAACTCCGCAGATGTCGCACAGCGCTCCTTGCCGACACTCACGCCCCTACTCGCCTTGAAGAACCCAATCAAAGCCCAATCCGCCGCGCAGTTTCTGGCAACCAAAGGCCATGCATCACAAGCATCCGAAATCTTACACACCCAATCGGGCCAAGGCCTCCCCGCCACGCCGCAAGACCAAAACACCGACACGTCACACGCCCGAACGCCACACACAAATCCGAACGCAGCCCCCCCGAAACACGCGGCGCCTGCGTTTCCTGAACCTGCCCAAGCGGCCGCACCTTTTGCAGCAATGCCTCAGCATCCCGCAAACACCACCACACCGCCAAGCATACCTGCCCGCACATCAACCGCAGAGCTGGTAAACGCGATGTTGCGGGGCCCTGAAACGCTGATCCCTTCCTCAAGCCTGTCTCCTGACAGTACCGAAGACTCTTTCGATTTCGAAAACCGCCTGCGCGATGCCCTCAGCGACATTCTGGCCGCTGACATGCTGCGCCACGGTCTGCGCATTCCGGGGGCATTCTAATGGCAGAAACCGTGCTCATTGGGGACTTGGAACTGAACCGCGTCACTGAAATTCGCGTCGATCAGGCCCGCAACATCAACGCTCATGCGATCCCTGGCTGGGACGGCGATCTTGTGCAGGATTTGGGCGAAAACGCGGCCCGTATCACGCTGTCTGGTTTGGCCATCGGCGATGATGCAGGCACCCACCTCGAAGAACTGCGCACCAGCTTCGCAAGCGGGGAGCCGCAGGATTTCGTGTCCTCCGCCGCCGTGGGATCAGAAATCGAACAAACCCTGCTTGAAGACCTACAAGTTGTTCAATCTGGCCAAATGCCGGGCGGATACGCCTATTCCATGACCCTGCGCCGCTATGTGGCTCCGCCCGTGCCAACGATTGGTGGATTCACCCCTGATTTTCTGGCCGATTTGGGCGACTTGGATGTAGGACTCGGCCTTGATGCAGTGGGTGATCTGGCAGGTGCGCTTGGCACAGCTCAAGACGCGCTCAACCAACTTGATAAAGTCAAAGATTTCGTCGAGGAGGCCGTCGAATTTGTAGAAGACGCCGCAGCCCTCGTCGAAGGCGCAATGAGCATACAGGCGCTATTGGATGCCGCCGGAAAGGTGATTTCCGCATCCGACGAATGAATTTTTACCCAAATTGAATTTGCCAATCTGAAAGGAATTTTAAAATGGCTACTGGTACCGAACTCTTTAACGAATTGGACGCACGATCGCAGGCGATCTCCAACGCGCTCGACAACCTCAACACCATCATTTCGGGGGGCGAGACGTTTTCTGGCACGACCTTCAGCCACCAATTGATCTGGCCTGCTGGCCCTGACCAAGTGGATCTGACAGCACACCTCACCGCCATTGATACGGCCTTTGGCAACCTTGAGATCACGGATAATCTGGAAGACGCCATCGACACCCTTTTCGAAGGCCTGCCCGTTGGCGACGCAATTATGTCAGCGTCCACTGCAATTTCGGACTTCATGACCAACCTCAACGACGAAGTCCAAGGCGTACTGGATACCGTTGGGTTGGATGATCGGATCGAAGCCTTCAAAGAGTTGAACAATCCTGCTTCGGGTGCACTGACCGACCCGAACTTTGGCTATGTCCAAGGGGTTTTGGACGTGTTCAACGCAGCGGCAAACTCCAACCTAAACACCCAACCTGTAACGGACGCTCTGGCCACAGTCGAAGGTGTACTGACGTCAAAGGATGCCTACCAAATCTTTGCCACCTACGTGGCAAAAAGCACGGCGTATCTGCTGAAATCTTTGGCTGTTGGGACAAAGGGTTCAGGTGACCGCTAGAACCCGCATAACCCTTGCCGCAGGTGGCAATGATGTTCCCGTCCAATCCATGCGGCTGGACCGGGGGCTGGCCCATCCCGTTGGGCGGGCCAACATCGTGCTGCCTGCAGGCGTAACCGCACCTGACTTGGGCGCGGCTGTCACCTTGACGGCCACGTCCAATGGTGCGGATCAGGCGTTAATGTCTGGCACCGTTGAACAGGTACAGGCGGCGGCGAATGGCACGCGGCTTACCATTCTGGAACCCATCGCCGCGCTCAATACATTTGCCCCTGACACTGCTTTTTCCGCCACGACAGCGGGTCAAATCATCTCGGGTCTGTGTTCCGATGTGGGCCTTGCCACTGGCACAATCCTTCCAGGCATCACCATCCCTCATATGGTGCTGACCTCCCGCATGACTCTCCTCGATCACTGCTTGCGCCTCGCCCACCTCAGCGGCCTTGCCCTGACCAGCGACACAGATGGCAAGATACTCACCCAATCGCTTGCCTTACCGATCCCCACAGGCAGTTTTGACACGACCAAAGCCGCAATTTCCCTGTCAGACACCACCCAAAACGGTGACGCCCCAAAGGCGCGGATCACGGGGGCTGGTGCATTTGGGTCAGGTGGGCCAGGCATGACCACACTGCCGCTCGCCGATCCTGTTTCCATTCAATCAGGTCCTTCCGATGCGCCGATGCAAACCAACGCCGCCGCATTGCGCATCCTCACGGACACATTGGCACTGCAAACAGCCGCCGATGCCCGCGCAAAGGCTGCACGCAGTGGCGTCACCCTGAAAACACCCCTGCCAGACGCGGTATCACCCGGCGACGTTGTCACCATTCCCGACAGCAGCGGCTTGCCGATCCGCCCCACGCGGATTGAATCGATCTCAGTTAGTCTTTCGGCCCGTGCGGGGCTTACAGCACGCTATGCCTTTTCCGATATCGGGGTGTTCTGATGCTAGACCTCGTTTCCCTAATCAAAACAGTGGTGCAATCCGAACTATCGCAAACACAAAACAGCGCCTTTGGTATTGTTGAAACCGTCCAGCTGCCCGATGCTGCGGGCCTGACCCAATACGCCTGCAACGTGCAACTGCAAGGCAGCGATGCAATCTATGAAAACGTTCCGATCAGCACCGCATACCTTGGCCAGTTGGCCCCGCCCATCAAAGGCGACGTGGTTGTGCTGCATTTCATCGGCGGCGACCCTGATGCACCCATCATTTCTGGCCT
>CAYWIR010000340.1:0-3333 GCA_964458375.1 uncultured Neptunicoccus sp. | reverse complement strand
TTGCGCCTTTTACCTTGGACGTGAAACAAGTGGTTTGGTGGTCGGCCTATGAAATAGGTCAACGGGTGTGCGATGCGTTTGATGATGTGCCTGCGGACAGGCGCGCGCATGAATCCCCGCGTGTATTCATTGCAGGCGATGCTTGCCATACGCATAGCCCAAAGGCGGGCCAAGGGATGAATGTATCCATGGCGGATGCGTTCAATTTGGGCTGGAAGCTGGCGGCTGTCTTGCGGGGGCAGTCCGATGAGTCCTTGCTGCACAGCTATTCTGGTGAACGTGTGGCGCAGGCCAAAGAGTTGATTGATTTTGACCGCGACATGGCCCGATTGTTTAGTGCGAAACCTGAAACAGCCGACGATGCGGCCTTGTTTCAAGCCTACTTTAAGAAACATGGCCGTTACACGGCTGGCGTTGAAACATGTTATGCCGCGTCAAATGTTATTGGCGGGGCGGAAGATCAAAACCTTGCGGTTGGTTTGACTGTTGGGAAACGGTTCCATTCAGCACCTGTTGTGCGGCTTGGCGATGCGAAACCCATGCAGTTGACCCATGCGTTTAAAGCGGACGGGCGATGGCGTGTGGTGATTTTTGCACCCACTGGAGACATGGGTGAACCGGACGGGGCCGTTGCGCGTCTTTGTTCGGAATTAGAGAGTGAAAGCGGCCCTGTAAAACGGGTGACGCCCGATGGTGCAGACATCGACAGCGTTATTGATGTCCGTGCAGTGTTCCAAGCGTCCCATCGAGAAATGCGTTTTGAAATGCTGCCTGATTTGCTACGTCCGATTAAAGGAACGTTAGGCTTGATGGACACTGAGAAAGCATTTTGTGCCGACCTTCACAGTGATATTTTTGATTTGCGGGGAATAGACCGTAAGTCAGGCGCCATGGTTTTAGTGCGTCCTGATCAATATGTGGCACAAGTTTTGCCGCTTGATCGAATGGATGACATGACGAAGTTTTTGATGGGCGTTTTGGTGACGCGGTAAGCTGTTCTGCCCCCGTCTTTGTAACTCAGAGTTCGTTGGCCCAAGGCGGATTTGCCCCTGCGCGGGACACGGTAAGGGCCGCTACTTCGCCTCCGAAGATCAATGCTTGTTTTACGGTGTCTGGGGTCAACATGCGTAGGCCTTCTTTTGACAAGACTCCGAACTGCGACAGCTTTGCGAGCACACCTGCGTTGAACGTATCTCCTGCACCGATGGTGTCGACCACCTTCACGGGCTTAGCGGGAACCTCAATCATTTCGCCTGTCGGCAGAATTCCGATTGCGCCGTCTTTTCCTTGTGTCACAATCACCAGCGCTGGGCCTTTTGCGAGGATATCCTTGGCTTTGGTCGCCAAGTTTGATGCGCCCGCGACGATCCAATCCAAATCCTCGTCCGATACCTTAACAATGTCCGCCACCGCGATCATGCGGTCCAATCGCGTGCGATATGCGTCTTCATCTTCAATGAAGCTGGGTCGAATGTTGGGGTCGATCATCACGGCGCGGGATTTGCCCGCTGTAAGGGCCAGTGTTTCGTATGCTTGCGCACCTGGTTCGCAGGCCAAACTGATGCCGCCAAAGAACAGAGCGGAAATCGTTTCAGGCAGCTGTGGCATATCGCCTGTTCGGATCATGCGCCCTGCCGAGTTTTCATCGAAAAAGCTGTACTGCGCCTGTCCATCGGTCAGTTTTACAAATGCCAGAGTGGAGGGGCGGTCACTTTGGATGCAATATGAAGCATCGACGTTTGATGCGGCCAGTCCCTGCCGCAGTTGATCGCCAAACATGTCGCTGCTGAGACCCGTCAGCAATCCAACATGCTCATCAAGGCGCCCAAGTGCGATGGATGTATTAAAAACTGCACCGCCAGAGTGAGGTACGAACCCGTTTTGCCCGTCTGACACCGCGTTTGGGATCATGTCGATTAGCGCTTCACCGCAGCATAAAATCATCATGAGCCTCCTGTTTTGTAAGTCTTAATCGGGAAGATGCTGTGGGAGACCAGATTTGATCCTATCCACCATCGCCCGTATCTTTCTTTTGGAAAAAATGTGTAAAGGAAACATTTACACGTGTCAAAATAGAAAATACGGTGTTTTCGACACGCGCCGAATTACAGCCGAAAGGTGTGGAGTTTTGAGGGTACAATGACATCGCAAAAGCCAAAAATTAATACGATGATCGAATTGTCGAATGCCATTGGTATTTCGCGCCCAACGCTTTCACGTTATTTTCAAGATCCGACCTCTGTGCGGCCAAGCACATCGCAAAAGATCAAAGATCTGTTGGAAACGGTCGATTACATCCCCAATTTTTTCGCTACGCGGATGAACCGCAAAACTACTGGGATCATTGGGGTCATCATTCCTTATCTTAACGATTTGTTTTTCACCAAGCTGCTGGAGGCGATTGAAATCGCGGCGACCGAAGCTGGTTTTACTGTGATTACGCAGTGTTCGCATTCCGATCCTGCGATTGAGGCGCGCGCCGCTGAAACGTTTATGTCGATGAATGTAGATGGGGCTTTGGTCGCGCCGCTTGGCAATCAAAGCGATCGTGCGGTTCATCAACGCCTTCAATCCCATTTGCCGTTTGTGTTGGTCGATTCACGGCCTGAAACCATGCCTGACGTTGATTTTGTGGGCACGGATCATGTTCAAAGCACTGGATTAATCACCGAATACCTGTGCCGTGTCGGCGAGCCACCCATCTTTTTGGCCATGCCGCGCGTGAATTTTAACGCATTGGAGCGCGAGAACGCCTACATCAAAAGGCTGCGGGAGTTGGGCCACGAGCCAGTTGTTATCGGTACGGAAGCGATTGACGAAAAGTGGCATTTTGAAGCCCATGGCGAAGCTGTTATGGATCAATATTTTTCGCGAGGTGAGTTTCACAACAGATCGATTCTGTGTGCAAATGATCGTGTCGCCATCGGGGCTTTGCGTGCTGCATCGCGGCATGGATTGCACCCAGGGCGGAACAAAGAAGGCGGTTTGAGGATCGCTGGGCATGACGATTATCCGCTGTGCCCCTTTACAACACCTGCACTCACAACCATTGCGCAGGATTTTGAAGCGATTGGAAAAACGTCAGTTTCTCGGTTGTTACACATTATCTCGGACAAAGAGGAGGCCACGCGTCCAAAAGTGACGCTGTTTCCCGGCGTTTTGCAGTTGCGTGAGTCTGCTTAGACCAGCTTTGCCATGCTGCGATGCAGCGTAAGGCGGCTAAGTTTCTGGTTGACTCAACCTATATTCAGAGACAAGATTTACACGTGTAAAAATGGGAGGACAGTTATGTCTATTAAACGCACGCTGCTGAACACGGCAGTTGGCTTTGGA
>CAYWIR010000339.1:0-3334 GCA_964458375.1 uncultured Neptunicoccus sp. | reverse complement strand
TAAACCGCAGTGGCTTTTTCTTTGCGCGATACGTTTGGTAACAGGTTTTGAGTTGGCCTTTGGACTCAATAGACAGGTCTCTAGGGTTAACGGACCTTGTAAATTCCATCCCTCGGATCGGTTTTCGGGGAGGAAAACCGTTCATGCCAAGGGTCTTTTGGGCGTGTCATTTTCGGCTGAAGCCAGCCTTGCCGCCTGAATGTCCGTGGTTGTGTGTGCCGTGCAGAGCCAAAAAAGAGCCGAGGTAGCGGGACAGACCCTTTTCAAGTGATAAAAACCGCGTATAAAGGCGGCATGAGCATACGCACACATACCGCATTCTTGACGGCCCCACGGGCTGCGATTGCTGCTGCGCTCCTACTCCTTAGCCGCCTCTGAGCGTGTCGGGGTCCGGCGCGTGCGCTCAGAGGAGTGAAAAATCCGCGCTGACATTCATCCCGAACAGCTAAGTATTCAAGAGAACACAGACATGACCGATACATCCAAACAAGACCGCGTCTTGATTTTTGACACCACGTTGCGTGATGGCGAACAATCGCCCGGCGCCACAATGAGCCACACCGAGAAGTTGGAAATTGCCCAAATGCTCGACGAGATGGGCGTTGATATCATCGAAGCAGGCTTTCCGATTGCCAGTGAGGGCGATTTTAACGCGGTGAGCGAAATCGCCCGCCAATCGAAAAACGCAGTGATTTGCGGATTAGCACGGGCCGATGTGCGTGACATCGACCGCTGCTGGGACGCCGTGAAACATGCCAGCCAGCCGCGCATTCACACGTTTATTGGCACAAGCCCGCTGCACCGCGCCATTCCGAACCTGACACAGGACGAAATGGTTGTTCGCATTCACGACACAGTCAGCCATGCGCGCAACTTGTGTGACAATGTGCAATGGTCGCCAATGGATGCCACTCGCACAGAAGAGGATTATCTGTGCCGCGTGGTGGAAACGGCGATCAAAGCGGGTGCGACGACGATCAATATTCCTGACACCGTTGGCTATACCGCGCCGCGTGAAAGTGCAGAGTTGATCCGCATGTTGATCGACAAAGTGCCAGGCGCAGATGAAATTGTCTTTGCAACCCATTGTCACAATGATCTTGGGATGGCGACTGCCAATTCCTTGGCTGCTGTTGAAGCAGGGGCACGGCAAGTGGAATGCACGATCAATGGTTTGGGCGAACGGGCTGGCAATACTGCGCTTGAAGAGGTGGTTATGGCGCTGAAAGTGCGCAATGACATTATGCCCTATCAAACGCGGATCGACAGCACCAAGATTATGAACATCAGCCGCCGCGTCGCGTCTGTGTCTGGGTTTGCAGTGCAGTTCAACAAAGCAATTGTGGGTAAGAACGCTTTTGCCCATGAAAGTGGCATTCACCAAGATGGGATGCTGAAAAACGCGGAAACCTTTGAAATCATGCGCCCTGAGGACGTGGGTTTGGCAGAAACCAACCTTGTTTTGGGCAAGCATTCGGGCCGTGCGGCCCTGCGTGCCAAACTGTCAGATTTGGGTTTTGAACTGGGCGACAACCAGTTGAAGGATGTTTTTGTGCGGTTCAAAGCATTGGCCGATCGCAAAAAAGAAGTGTTTGATGATGACTTGATCGCGCTGATGTCTGATGAGGTTACGAACGCCGAGCATGACCGTATTAAGGTGCGATCCTTGCGCGTGGTGTGCGGAACCCATGGGCCACAAGAAGCGGATTTAACGCTGACGATTGATGGCAAGGACGTGAGCATCACGGCCACGGGTGATGGCCCAGTGGATGCAACGTTCAACGCTGTGAAAGCCTTGTTCAAACATGAGGCACGGTTGCAGCTCTATAACGTTGCGGCGGTGACTGAAGGCACGGATGCGCAGGCAACGGTGTCGGTGCGTATGGAAGAAAACGGCAAGATTGCTGTGGGATCTTCGGCGGATACGGACACGGTGGTGGCCAGTTGCAAAGCCTATGTAAACGCCCTGAACAAGCTGTTGGTACGGCGTGAAAAAGCGGGCGGCGATGTGCCAGAAGTGAACTACAAAGACGTTTCTTAACGCCGCTACATCGCGAATGACACAGTGAAACGGGCCTGAATTTTGGGCCCGTTTTTGTGTTTAACGGGCACATTCTGGTGGGTTTCGATTCTGGGTTTTCTTCGCTGCAAAAATGCGCAAAAAACCCGTAATGTTCGATATGTGAAATAAAATAGGGAAACACCGCACATATTCAACGTCGAAAAAGCGGGATAATGCCTATTTTGTAAAGTGAGCATCTTTACCCCAATGGGCGTAAGCCGTTATAAGCATGCCACTACCGCTGTGAGATGCGGGGTTTTCGCGCAAGCAAAAGGCGGCATCGCATGTTGGGTAGTCTCTCTAGTTTTTTCTCGGCTGATATGGCCATTGATTTGGGCACGGCGAACACGCTGGTTTACGTCAAAGGCAAAGGGATCATTTTGAATGAGCCGTCAGTTGTGGCCTATACCGTTAAGGATGGCGTGAAAAAGGCGCTGGCCTTTGGCGAAGACGCCAAATTGATGCTGGGCCGTACGCCTGGGTCCATCGAGGCGATCCGTCCGATGCGGGATGGTGTGATTGCAGACTTTGATGTGGCTGAAGAGATGATCAAACACTTCATCCGTAAGGTTCACAAACGCTCTACTCTGACAAAGCCACGGGTCATTGTCTGTGTGCCACATGGGGCGACGCCTGTTGAAAAACGCGCCATTCGCCAATCTGTGTTGTCCGCGGGCGCGCGCAAGGCGGGCCTGATCGCGGAGCCGATTGCAGCGGCGATTGGTGCGGGGATGCCGATTACGGACCCGACAGGCAACATGGTTGTGGATATCGGTGGTGGTACAACCGAGGTGGCTGTCATGTCGCTGGGCGATATTGTCTATGCACGGTCTGTGCGTGTGGGTGGCGACCGTATGGATGAGGCGATTATTTCGTATTTGCGCCGTCAGCAGAACCTGTTGGTGGGCGAAAGCACGGCGGAGCGGATCAAGACATCTATCGGGACGGCACGGATGCCAGATGATGGGCGCGGTACGTCGATGGAAATTCGAGGGCGTGACCTGTTGAACGGTGTGCCCAAAGAAACCGAGATTACGCAGGCCCAAGTTGCAGATGCATTGGCAGAGCCTGTGCAGCAGATTTGCGAAGCGGTGATGACTGCGCTTGAATCAACGCCCCCAGATTTGGCCGCGGACATTGTGGACCGTGGTGTGATGCTGACAGGTGGCGGTGCCTTGCTGGGTGAATTGGATTTGGCATTGCGTGAACAGACAGGTTTGGCCATTTCGGTTGCCGATGAGAGCCTGAACTGTGTGGCGCTTGGGACGGGTA
>CAYWIR010000338.1:0-3335 GCA_964458375.1 uncultured Neptunicoccus sp. | reverse complement strand
AGCCCTGTGTTTGTTCCCAAACACAGGCAACTTCGTTCTATGTGTGGTCGCCGCGAACGGATTTGAACACAGGAATGGGGTAGGCAACGTTGTCCGTTAACGTGGGATCGTAGTCTATAGAAAACAGGTTGTTTTTGTTTCGAATAGGGTTTTCGAGCTTTAAACGCGAAGTTGAAAGAGGGCGAGGCGTAGAGTTGTTTTGTGGTTCGAGCAAGATGTGGATGACCTGAGAATTCAGGTCTGTTTCGATAGAGACATTGTTGGAGCTACCATAGCCAACTGTGCAGTTTTTAATTGTTACCTCAGGGGAACGATTTAGACGGCGTGGCAGAGTCATTTATTTTCCTTTCAACATCACTTCTCCATTGAGGCCTAGTGGTCCCAAAAGAGAAGAATGGTTTGGTTAGAATGAACACCGGCAGAAGGTGGTCAAACGACAGTAAATTTTGAGATTAGGTGAAAACACCAGCCAAGAGCATAGGTCTCGGGCGCCAATGTGACATGAGGGCTTAAAATAACATGCACGTAGCGGATGATTCTTTGTAACAGAAATCGCCTGATTAGTTCAAGTGGGGATTTCTCCCCACTCTTCATTTAGGTGTAATTTGCCCCTGAGGTGCGTCTTGTTTCATAGGCGCTTTTGGGATGGTTTTTGAACCACGGGGCGCCTCGGTTTAGATGCTTGTGCAGATGTATTTCATTTCGAGATAATCTTCTGTGCCGTGGCTAGAACCTTCGCGGCCGATGCCTGATTGTTTGATGCCGCCGAAAGGTGCGACTTCGGTCGAAATGAGGCCCGTGTTTACGCCGACCATGCCGTATTCTAACGCCTCTTGAACGCGGTGTACGCGGCTGAGGTCGTTGGAGAAGAAGTAGGAGGCGAGGCCGAAAATGGTGTCATTGGCGGCGGCGACAACTTCTTCTTCGGTGTCGAATTTGAACAGGGGAGCAACAGGGCCAAAGGTTTCGTCGTTGGTGACCATCATGTCGGAGGTTACGCCTGTTAGGATCGTTGGCTCAAAGAAGGTGCCGCCGAGTGCGTGGCGGTTGCCGCCTGCGGCGATTTTGGCGCCTTTGGCCGTAGCGTCCGCGATGTGTTCTTCCACCTTTTCAACAGCGCCCGTGCTGATCAGCGGGCCAACGGTGACACCGTCTTCGAAACCATCGCCGACGTTCATGGCGTTCACGGCGGCGGCGAGTTTTTCTGCGAAAGCGTCATAGACGCCAGCCTGCACATAAATGCGGTTTGCGCAGACACAGGTTTGACCGTTGTTGCGATATTTAGAGATCATCGCGCCTTCGACGGCTTTGTCGAGGTCGGCATCGTCAAATACGATGAACGGGGCATTGCCGCCAAGTTCCATGGAGGTCTTCATGATTTGGCCTGCGGCCTGTTCCATGAGAATGCGGCCCACTTCGGTAGAGCCTGTGAAGGTGAGTTTGCGCACGATCGGGTTGTCGCAAAATTCTTTGCCCACGGCAGAGGCGCGGGTGTTTGTGACCACGGAAAACACACCTGCGGGGACGCCAGCGCGTTCGGCCAACAGAGCCATTGCGAGGGCGGAGAGTGGGGTTTCTTTGGCGGGGCGTGCAACGAACGTGCAGCCGACGGCCAAAGCAGGGGCCACTTTGCGTGCGATCATCGCGTTCGGAAAGTTCCAAGGCGTGATTGAGGCGACAACGCCGACAGGTTGTTTCAGGACAGTGATACGTTTGTCTGGCATGTGGCCTGGGATGGTTTCGCCGTAAACACGCTTTGCTTCTTCGGCGAACCATTCAATGAAAGAGGCCCCGTAGAGGATTTCGCCTTTGCCTTCGCCAAGTGGTTTGCCCATTTCGGCGGTTAAGATCATGCCAAGGTCATCTGCGTTGGCGACCATGAGGTCGTTCCATTTGCGTAGGATAGCGGCGCGGTCTTTGCCTGTGCGGGCGGCCCATGCTTTTTGGCTGGCTTCGGCGGCATCAATGGCGCGTTTGACTTCGGCAATGCCGAGGTCTGGAAGTGTTGTGAGAACATCGCCGCGGGCTGGGTTTTTGACCTCAAACGTTGCGCCATTGTCGGCGTCGATCCATTCACCAGCGACATAGGCTTTGTCACACAGCAGGGATGGATCGTTGAGGAGATTCTTAAGATCAGTTGTCGTCAGCATGGGGTAGGCTCCAGTGATTGTGCAGTTTTGACGAAGTCCTGACACGGAATTGGGCGTTAGGGCAAGGCTTGCAGCTATTAACCTGTTAATTAATTGCAAATTCTTCAAGAAAATCGAACGAAAAGCGGCGAATTGGCATTAAAGACACTTAAAATCTGGCTCAAGAGCGCCTATATAAGGGGAGATAAAACGAATTTTTGAAAGGGTACGTACATGGCGAATTTTGACGCGCAAATTAAGGAATCTCAGGCTCAGGTGGAGGCGGCGCAGTCCAAAATCGCTGAACTAACCAGCAAAATCGAAACGGCACGGGATAAGATTGGCACATCTGATATTAGTATTGATATCGATAATGCCTCTTTGGATGACGTGCATGCCCATTCGGACGCGATGAATGCGAACATTGCAGAGCTGATTATGGGGCTGGATGATGTGACATCTGCCTTTTCACAGGACTTTGACGCGATGCGGTCCAAAACGGGCTGGGAGAGCTTTGTCGGTATCTTTTCGAAGAACCGCGCGGATAGCCTGCGCCAAGAGCGGATGCGCACGGCAAGCATTGATGACAAGTTGCAGGATTTGATTTCAAAGTCGGATGTGATTGTGAACCTGTTGCAAGGTCAGCTGAGTGTTTTGAACGAGCACAAAACGCGGGTTGAAGGCAACCTGCAAGAAACATTGGTCGAGCGGGAGACTGCGGTGGGTGAATTGGAGCAGATCAAAGCGGATTTGCTGGCGATGGACCCTGCGATCATCGAACTTGAGAACAAGATTTCTGTGGAGCAAGACGCGGCGGCGCGGACCAAGCTGGAAAGCCAGTTGGCCGAGATGAACGCGAAGTACAATGAGCTGGCGCAGGCTGAGCAAGTGAAGCTGGCGAACAGCCAGACGTTGGAGCGGTATATCGAAAAGGGTAAATCCTGGGTCGATAGTTTGCAGAACCAAGCAGCCACGCAGATGGTGCTGATCAACAAGTTGCAGACGGACACAAAGCAGCGGGTTGTTCTGTATGATGCGCTGACGAAATCGTTGAAAACGGCGCAGCAACAGGATGTGGCGCATAAGATCAATGAGATTGGTGTGGCGACCGACAAGGAAGCGCAGGTCGCCATGGCGGCCATTGGCGCGGCCACGAATAATAAAATGGCCGAAATGATGGAAAGCCACGAAGAGCATATTGTCTTC